>DASTWB010000240.1:0-10903 GCA_035758725.1 Gaiellaceae bacterium | reverse complement strand
CACGCTGATGCCGACGGTGAGGTGGAGCGAGTCCTCCTCGGAGGTGAGCGCCTCGTGGAGCCAGCCGCGCGGCAGGTAGAGCATGTCGCCCGACCGCAGCACGAGGTCGCGCACCGGCTGGCCCGGCTCGCCCAGCTCGCTCGAGTACTTCTGGTTCTTCAGGGGCAGCTCGAACGCCGGGTCGTAGACGAGCCACCGCTTCTCTCCGGCAACCTGGAGCACGAAGACGTCGTGCGTGTCGTGGTGGACGGGCAGGCCCTGGGCGGCTCGGGGCGTGTAGTAGGCGTTCACCTGCGCCGGGTGGCCGAGCGCGCGCTCCAGCGAGCGGCAGAACGCGCCCAGCTCCGGGCGGTGGAGATGCAGACCCTGCAGGACGATCGTCGCGCCGCGCTCCCACTCGGCCAGCACGCGGTCGACGTCGGCCGTCCCGCTGAAGCCCGTCGGCCGCCACGGGATGTCGACGGTGTAGTCCCGGACCGCCAGCTGCTCGCCGGCCTTGACGAGGCGAAAGCCCGGGAAGCGCAGGCCGCCCGAGGTGACGATGCGCTCGACCTCCTCCTCCGAGAGCAGGTCGTCGTACCGCCCCGGCTGGTCGCGTTCGACGACGAGCGGCCTGCGCTCCCAGTACTCGGCGAGGAACTCGGCCTCGCCGACCGGCTCGACGCAGCGCGCGAGGGCGCTATGCGTCCGTGTCGTCGGAGTCGCTGTCAGTGTCGTCCGTGTCGCTGTCGACGTCGTCCATGTCGGCGTCGGCCGTCTCGCTGCGGATCTCCTGCGCGACGCTGGTGCGGATTTCCTCGTCGGTCAGCGGGCTCTTGGTCTCGTCCATCGTCCCTCCTCGAGGTCGGCGGCTGGAGCCCCGAGTCTAGAGACGGAGGACGCGATTCGCGCGTGCCGGCGCAACCGCCGGGACGGCGGCGACCGACGGATAGACTCGCGCCCCGGTCATGGATCTCTACGAGTACCAGGGCAAGGAGCTCTTCCGGCGCTTCGGCATTCCGGTGTCGGAGGGCCGCCTCGCGACGACGCCGCAGGAGGCGCGCGAGGCCGCAGTCGAGCTCGGCGGGCAGGTGGTCGTCAAGGCGCAGGTGCTCACCGGCGGCCGGGGGAAGGCCGGCGGGATCAAGCTCGCCGACGGACCCGCCGAGGCCGAGCGGCACGCCCACGACATCCTGGGCATGGACATCCGCGGCCACGAGGTCCAGAAGGTCTGGATCGAGGCCGCCTCGGACATCGAGCGCGAGTACTACCTCTCCGTCACCTTCGACCGGGGCGAGAAGAAGGCGCTGTTCATGTTCACGAAGGAGGGCGGCATCGACATCGAGGAGGTCGCGGCCGAGCGGCCGGAGGCGCTCGCGAAACTCCACGTCGATCCGCTCGAGGGCTTCCAGCCCTACCAGGCCCGGCGCCTGGTCTACGACGCCGCGATCGAGGACGAGGGCGAGCAGAAGCAGATCGCGAAGATCGCCGAGCGGCTCTACGCGGCCTTCGTGGAGTCGGACGCAATGCTCTGCGAGATCAATCCGCTCATCGTCACGCCCGCCGGCGAGGTCAAGGCGCTCGACTCGAAGTTCACGGTCGACGACAACGCGCTCTACAAGCACCCGCACATCGCCGAGATGCGCGACCTCGAGGCCTACCCGCCCGAGGAGCGCAAGGCGCGCGAGAAGGGTGTCACCTACGTGAAGCTCGACGGCGCGGTCGGAGTCCTCGGCAACGGCGCGGGTCTCGTGATGTCGACGCTCGACGTGGTGGCGCTCGCCGGCGGGCGGCCCGCCAACTTCTGCGACCTCGGCGGCGGCGGCGACGCGCAGGGCGTCGTCGACGCGCTGGAGATCATCAGCGCCGACCCGCAGGTCGAATCCATCCTCTTCAACATCTTCGGTGGGATCACCCGCTGCGACGAGGTGGCGCGCGGGATCCTCCAGGCGCTGGAGCAGCTGACGATCGAGGAACCGATCGTCGTGCGACTGGACGGGACGAACGCGGAGGAGGGGAGAGAGCTCTTGCGGGGGGCCGCACCGGAGAACCTCCACGTCGAGCCGACGATGCTCGACGCGGCGAGGCGTGCCGTGGAGCTCGCGGCATGACCGATGTCTGGTCCACCCGCGCGCAGGCGATGCGCGAGAGCCCGACGCACCGCGAGGGTCCCGACCTCGACCTCGTCGTCGAGTGGTGCGAGCCCGCCGAGGGCGTTCAGGCGCTCGACGTCGCCACCGGCGGCCAGCACGTCGCGCGGCGCCTCCGCGAGGCGGGCGCGCGAGTCGTCACCGTCGATCCGGCGCCCGGGATGGAGCCCGACGTCATCTCCCGCGCGGAGGAGATCCCCTTTGCCGACGGCAGCTTCGACGCCGTCGCCTGCCGGATCGCCGCCCACCATTTCGAGGACGTCGCGAGCGCCGTGTGCGAGATGGCGCGCGTGAGCCGTGACCGCGTGGTCCTCCAGGACAACCTCTTCCAGGGCGAGGCGATGGAGGAGGCGGAGAAGCTGCGCGACCCGACCCACGTCCGCCGGTACAGCGAGGACGAGTGGCGCTGGTTCTTCGAAGCGGCAGGCCTCGAGATCGACAGGCTGGAGATCATGAGCCGCCGGATGCCCGTCGACCCCTGGCTCGACCGCGCCGAGGCGACCCCCGAGGTCGCTTCCCGCGTCAAGGAGCTGATCGCGGACCTGATCGAGGACGGCCTCGTCAGGCACGAGGCGATCATCCTGCGCGGAAGGAAGGCGGCGTAGCCATGGCGATCATCGTCGACAACGACACGCGCCTAGTCGTGCAGGGGCTGACCGGCCGCGAGGGGTCGTTCCACGGCGTGCGGAACCGCGACTACGGGACGAACGTCGTCGCCGGCGTCACGCCCGGGAAGGGCGGCGCCGACGTCGAGGGCATCCCCGTCTTCAACACGGTCGCCGAGGCCGTCGAGGAGGCCGGCGCCAACACGGCGATGGTCTTCGTCCCCGCCCGCTTCGCGACGGACGCCGTCTACGAGGCCGTCGACGCAGGCGTTCACACGGTGATCTGCATCGCGGAGGGGCTGCCTGCCCACGAGCTGCTTCGTGTCTACAACTACATCCGGCCGAAGGGGGTCACGATGCTCGGCCCCAACTGCCCGGGCGCGCTCTCTCCGGGGAAGTCGAACGTCGGGATCATCCCGGCGGAGATCTTCCGCGAGGGCCGAATCGGGCTCGTCAGCCGCTCGGGGACGCTCACCTACCAGATCGGCCACGAGATCACGCAGCTCGGCCTGGGGAACTCGACCATCGTCGGCATCGGCGGCGACCCGGTCGTCGGCTCGTCGTTCATCGACGTGCTGGCCAAGTTCGAGGGTGACGACGAGACCGACATCGTGGTCATGGTCGGCGAGATCGGCGGCGCCGAGGAGGAGAAGGCGGCCGCGTTCATCCAGGCCGAGATGTCCAAGCCGGTCGTGGCTTACATCGCCGGCTTCACGGCACCTCCCGGCAAGACGATGGGCCATGCCGGCGCGATCATCTCCGGCACCTCGGGCACGGCGCAGGCGAAGAAGGAAGCGCTCGAGGCGTGCGGCGTCCGGGTCGGGACGACGCCGACCGAGGTCGCCCAGCTCGCGGCCGACGTGGTCGCCGCCCGCGCCTGATCCTGCTCCCGCCAGCGCTCGACTGGTGGCGCGAGGAGCCCGGAGGTTCAGAGTGGCTCGCGCGGCTCCCCGGGATCGTCGAGGAGCTCGCCGAGCGCTGGGAGCTCGAGCTCGAGGAGCCGGTCGATACGGCCCACTCGCTCGTCGTCCTGGCGGGGGAGGCGGTGCTCAAGGTCAACTTCCCGGACGAGGAGAGCGAGTTCGAGGCGCACGCCTTCGCGCGCTGGAACGGCGTCGGCGCCGCCCGGCTGCTCGCCAGGGACGACGACCTCCGCGCGTACCTCGTGGAACGGCTCCGACCGGGCAGGCAGCTCTGGGAGCTGCCGGACGACGAGGCGACCGAGATCGCTGCGGGCGTGCTCGAGCAGCTCTGGGTGCCGGCGCGGGAGCCCTTCCGCCGGCTCGAGGACGTCGCCGCACGCTGGGCCGAGGAGCTTCCGAGCCGGGGCCTCGAGCGCCGGCCCGTCGACCGCGCCGTCGGGTTTCTCCGTGAGGCGGGTACGACGCAACGGGAGTCGGTCCTCCTCCACCAGGACCTGCACGGCGGCAACGTGCTCTCGTCGGAAAGAGGATGGCTGGCGGTCGATGCGAAGCCCCTCGTCGGCGAGCGCGAGTTCGACGTCGCCTCGCTGATCCGCGACCGCCGACCGACGACGCGGGCCGCGATGGAGCGGCGGCTGGAACACCTCGTCGACCGCCTCTCGCTCGACCGGGAGCGAACGCGCGGCTGGGCGATCGCACACGCCCTCGCCTGGAACGGCGACCCGGAGATGGTCAGATGCGCGCGGCTTCTCGCCGGTCTCTGAGTGTCATCCGACGACCGTCCTAGAGTCGCGACATGGAGACGATCTCGCTCGCGCGCGGCATTCCGGCGCCCGAGTGCGTGCCGGTCGAGGAGCTCGCCGACTGCGCCCGGGCGGCGCTGCAGGAGGACGGTGCGACGATCCTCTCCTACGGCTCCGCCGGGGGCTACGCGCCGCTGCGCCGCTGGATCGCCGAGGAGCACGGAGTCTCCCAGCAGCGCGTCGTCCTCACCAACGGCTCGCTTCAGGGCTTCGCGCTCCTGGCGCAGGTGCTGGCAGGCGACGGCGAGCGGGTGCTCGTCGAGGCGCCCACCTACGACCGGCCGCTGAGGATCCTCGGCTCGCTCGGGGCCGAAGTCGCCGCCGTGGCCTGCGACGAGGACGGCCTCGACGTCGATGCGCTGGACCTGGAGCTGCGGCGAGGGCGCCGCCCGGCGTTCCTGTACGTGATTCCGACGTTCCAGAACCCGACCGGCCGGACGCTGACGCTCGAGCGTCGGCGCGAGGTCGTCGAGCTCGCCGCCGAGCACGACCTGCTGGTGCTCGAGGACGATCCCTACCGTGCCGTGCGGTTCGAGGGACAGGACCCTCCGGCGCTGTTCGAGCTCGACGAGAGGGGGCACGTCGCCTATTCGGGGTCGTTCTCGAAGACCGTCGCCCCCGGGATCCGCGTCGGCTATCTCGTCCTGCCGGAACGGCTCGCGCGGTCCGTGGAGCTCGCGGCGGCCTCGACCTACATCACGCCGGCGCTGCTCTCCCAGGCGACGGTGCACGAGTTCCTCCGGCGCGGGCACCTGGCGCGGAACGTCCAGCTCGTGCGCTCGCTCTTGCGGGCGAGACGAGACGCGCTGCTCGAGGCGCTGGACGAGCACCTGGGCGGGACCGGCGCACGCTGGAACCGGCCGGAGGGTGGGTATTTCCTCTGGCTCGACCTTCCGGACGGCGGGAACGCCCGCGCGCTGCTCCACGCCGCCGAGCAACACGGCGTCACGTTCATCGCGGGTCCCGACTTCTACCCGTGGGCCGGTGGCGGCCGCAGCTCCGCGCGCCTCGCGTACAGCTTCGCCTCGCCGGCGCAGCTAGGGGAGGGCGTCAGGCGGCTGGCCGGGCTTCTCGCCCCGGCGGCGCCGGTAGAGCTGCGACAGCAGCACGCCGCCTAGAACGCCGAAGGCCACCATCAGCACCATCGCCCAGATCAGCGAGACGGTCGCCGTGAAGAAGACGAACTCGACCTCGATCTGCTTGTCGTTCATCGAGATGAACGCGAGCAGGTAGAGGAACATCGCCAGCAGGCCGACGAGAATCAGCCAGAGGCGCGGCTGGAACTCGTCGAGGCCCTGGCCCGAGCGCCGGCGGAAGAGCATGTGCCGAGTCTAGGCGGCGGACGCGACGGGCACGGGACGCGGCACGAGCCGAGGCTGTTGAGGCGGCTGCAGGGTGCGGCGCTTTGCGGGCCGGAACGTTGGACAGGGGGAGTCCAGGGGGAGGGCGCAAAGCCCCGCTTTTCGGAAGTAGCAGTCGTCGCAACTTGCCTCGGCTCGTTTGCTCATCGCCGCGTTTGAACCTCCTGAAGGGTGCCTCTCCTGGGCGGGCATCTTGCGACCTCGTGACCGTCCTTGCAAGGGGGTCGCTCACGAAATCTCTGCAATTTCCGGACGGTCCGAAACCGCCGAAATCTGGGACTTTCTTATGCCTTCGGCGGCAGGGTTGCCAGCGTTCGCAACGCCTGTTGAAAGCTCTCCACAGGCACGATCCGCAGTCCGTCCGCGTAGCGCCGCGCCTCGGCCGCGTTATCCCCAGGCACGAGGAAGAGATCCATGCCGGATCGCCGCGCGCCGATCGTTTTCTGCTTGATGCCTCCCACTCTGGCAACGGAGCCGTCGAGGAAGATCTCCCCGGTGGCCGCCACGCGGTAGCCGTGATCGACGTTACGGCCCAGTTCCTCCGCGACGTCGAGCGCGAATGCGAGCCCCGCCGACGGGCCCCCCACCCGGCCGAGGTCGATCTTCACCTCAACCGGAAATCTGACCACGTCGAAGACGTCGGCGACCGACACGCCGATGAACGCGCGGCCCGGGCGGCGTGGATCCGCCGCAGCCCGGAGCACGACCGTCCGAGGCTTCCCCTCGCGCTCGATGCGCAGCGTGACGCGGTCCCCGGGCTGCTTGCGCCCGAGCGTGCGGCTGACGTCCTCCGAGCTCCGCACGGGCTTGCCGTCGATCGCGCGGATCCAGTCGCAGCCGCGAAGCTCGCCCGAGGCCGGGTAGCCCGGAAACGTGCCCTCGACGGCGACGCCGAGCCGTCGCGTCGGCACGCGGTAGTCGAGCGCCCGTAGCGCGACGGCGGTCGCATACTCCTGGCTCCGTTGCATCGCGGCCAGCTCGCAGCGCCGGTGCGCCCGCTCGTCCTCGCCCTCGGCGAGCACGTTGCCGACCGGCTCCAGCGTCGCGCCGTCGTTGAGCCCGGGGAAGAGCTTTTCCAGCAGCGAGGCCTTCCGGATGTCGACTGCCACGTAGTTGATGCCGCCGCCGTCCCGATCGGGCTTCTCCCCCTCGACCTGCACCCGAGGCTCGAGCGGCCGGGCCTTGTCCGGCAGGAAGATGTAGCGGTCGGAGGGCACGACGTACAGCGCAGCGGCGACGACCAGCAGGGCGACGCCTGCGCCGATCAGCCAGACGGGCCAGGGAAGGCGTCTCACAGGAGGCTTCGGATCAGGCCGCCGTCGACCTGGATCACCGAGCCGGTCACGTACGAGGCCGAGTCGGAGGCGAGGAAGCAGACGACGGACGCGATCTCGTCCGGGCGGCCGAGGCGCCGCAGGGCTATCGGCTCGAGGTCCTGCTCGGTCGGGCCGTCCGGGTAGACCTCCTTCAGCCGCTCCGTGTCGATGCGGCCCGGTGCGATCGTGTTCACGGTGATCCCGTCGGGGCCGACGTCGCGAGAGAGCGACTTCGCCCAGCCGACGACCCCGGGGCGGACGGCGTTCGAGAGGGCGAGGTTGTCGGCCGGCTCCTTGACGGTGCTCGACTCGATGTTGATCACGCGGCCGGCCTCGCTTCTGCGGAGGTGCGGGAGGCAGAGGTTCGTCAGGCGCACGGCCGAGACGAGCAGGAGCGCCACGGCTGCCTCGAGGCTCTCGTCGTCGACGTCGACGGCGCGGCCGCGCGGAGGCCCGCCGCTGTTGTTCACGAGCACGTCGATTCCTCCGAACGCCTGCGTGGCCTGCTGGACGAGCCGCTCGCAGTCCTGCGGGTTCGTGACGTCGCCCTGGACGGCCAGCGCACCCAGTCGCTCGGCCTCGGCCTCGAGCACCTTCCGCCGGCGCGCGAACATCGCGACGTTCATCCCCTCGGCGGCGAAGGCCTCGGCGATCGCGAGGCCCATCCCCTGCGAGGCGCCGCAGACGATCGCCGTGCGGCCGTTCAGGCCGAGCTTCACCGCGGACGGGTCTCCGAGAGCCGCCCTCGAGGGACTGTCCCTCGGACCCGGCCCGCGGAGACGGGTCTGGTGTGCCGAGAGTGCGTCAGGTTCGTGTCCAACGGGTCACGAGGGGCGATGGGCAGGCGCGCACCGGCCCATGATGGCGGAGACGGCTCACCTCGGACCCGCTTCTGTCGCCTTGTTGGGCAGCCGACGGGGCGTTGAGCCCTGCGCGCGTATCCCGCGGGCGACCTAGCTCGTGAGGACGCCGACCACGTCCCGCACTGCTTCGGCCGACGCCCGGAGCTGCTCGCGCTCCTCGTCCGAGAGCTCGAGCTCGAAGATCTCCTCGATCCCCTGGGCGCCCAGCTTCACGGGGACGCCCATGTAGAGGTCGTCGATCCCGTACTCGCCCTCGAGGTAGGCCGTGCAGGGAAGGATCCGCTTCTCGTCCCGCATGATCGCGTGAACGATCTGCGCGGCCGCCGCGCCCGGCGCGTACCAGGCCGAGGTGCCGAGCAGCTTGACGAGCTCCCCTCCGCCCTTGGCGGTGCGCTCGACGAGCTGCCCGATCGTGTCGTCGGGGAGGAGCTTCGGGAGCGGGACGCCGCCTGCAGTCGTCGCCGAGACCACGGAGACCATCTGATCGCCGTGGCCGCCGAGCACCATCGCCGTGACCTCCTTGACGGACGCGCCGGTCGCCCACGCGATGAAGGTCGAGAACCGGGCCGTGTCGAGGATGCCCGCCATCCCGAAGACGCGGTTCTTCGGCCATCCGGAGACGTTCTTCGCCACGTGGCACATGGCGTCCAGGGGGTTCGAGACGACGATCAGGATCGCGTCGGGCGAGTGACCGACGACCTGCTCGGTCACCGAGCCGACGATCTTCTCGTTCGTCGAGACGAGATCGTCCCGGCTCATGTCGCCGGTCCGCGGCACCCCGGCCGTGATCACGACGACGTCGGAGCCGGCGGTGATGTCGTACTCCGTGGAGCCGACGACCCGCGGCTCGTACCCGAGCACGGCGCCCGCCTGGTTGATGTCGAGCGCCTTGCCCTCGGCGAGACCCTCCTTGATGTCGACGAGCGCGACGTCGCAGTAGTCGCCGCGCGCGAGCTCCTGCCCGCAGGTCGCGCCCACGTGTCCCGCCCCGACGACGGTGACCTTGCGGCGGCCCTTCGCCGGCGTGAACTCGTGCCGTCCGGTCTCCATCAGACGCGGACCCCGAGCTTGTCGATGATCGCGTCCGCGACCTCGCTCGTCCCGACAGCGGTCGGGTCGTCACGGCTCGGCTTCATGTCGTAGGTGACGCTCCGACCCTCCCGGATCACGTCCGCGATCGCGCTCTCCACCCGGTCGGCCGCCTCGTGCTCGTCCAGGTGCCGGAGCATCATCACCCCGGAGAGCATCTGCGCCATCGGATTCGCCTTGTTCTGGCCGGCGTACTTGGGTGCCGAGCCGTGGGTGGGCTCGAAGATCGCCGCCTGCTCGCCGAAGTTGCCGCCGGGCGCCATCCCGAGGCCTCCGATCATGCCGGCGGCGAGGTCGGAGACGATGTCGCCGTACAGGTTCGGGCAGACGAGGACGTCGTACTCCTCCGGCCGCTGCACGAGCTGCATGCACATGTTGTCCACGATGCGGTCGTCGAACTCGATGTCGGTGTTCTCGGCGGCCACCTCCTGCGCGACGCGCAGGTAGAGCCCGTCCGTGAACTTCATGATGTTCGCCTTGTGCACGGCCGTGACCTTGCGGCGGCCGTTGCGGCGCGCGTAGTCGAACGCGAACTGGACGATCCGGCGGCTGCCGGAGACCGACAACGGCTTGATGGAGATCCCCGCGTCGCGGTGGCGGAGCGTGCCGCGGTGCTTCTCGATCCAGCCGATCAGCTCCTCGGCCTCGTCGCTCCCCTGCTCGTACTCGATGCCGGCATAGAGATCCTCGGTGTTCTCGCGGATCAGGACGAGGTCGACGTCGTCGAACCGCGAGCGCACGCCCTCGTAGCTCTTGCACGGACGCACTTGCCCGTAGAGGTCGAGCGCCTTGCGCAGACCCACGTTCACGGAGCGGAAGCCGCCGCCGACCGGGGTCGTGATCGGCCCCTTCAGCGCCACGCCCGTCGCCCGGATCGCGTCGAGGACGTGGTCGGGAAGCGGGTTCCCGTCGTTCCGGTCCATCACGTCGGTGCCGGCGTACTGGACGTCCCAGTCGAACTCGACGCCGCTCGCCTCGAGCACCCGGCGTGTCGCCTCCGTGAGCTCCGGCCCGATGCCGTCGCCGGGGATGAGGGTGACGCGGTGGGCCATGCGGCGGCGACTCTACCGATTCGGAAGGGGCGCTTCCGGGTAGATTCTGCGGCCGATGAGTGACTTCAAGCCAGGCCTCGAAGGCGTCGTCGCCGTCGAGACGGAGATCGCGGAGCCCGATCGCGAGGGCGGCCAGCTCCGCTACCGCGGCGTCGACATCGAGGAGCTCGTCGGCAACCAACCGTACGAGAACGTCTGGGGGCTGCTCGTGGACAACGACCTGAGCTCGAAGATGCCCGACCCCGAGCCGTACGAGCCCGCCAAGCTCACCGGCAACGCGCCCGCCGACCTCCAGTCGGAAACGGCCCGACTCGCCGGCGAGTGGAAGCTCGGCAAGCTCAACGAGATCTCGGACGAGCAGGCGCGCGAGGACCTGGGACGCCTCTCCTCGCAGATGATGGGAATCGTCGCACGCTCCGCGGCCGTGGCCGACGGACGCGAGCCGGCCTCTGACGACGTCGTCGCCAAGGGCGGGACGCTCGCAGAGAAGTTCTTGCTCCGCTGGCGGGGCGAGGCCGACCCCAGCCACGTCAAGGCGATCGACACGTACTGGATCTGCACGGCCGAGCACGGCCTCAACGCCTCAACGTTCACGGCGCGCGTCGTCGCCTCGACCGGCGCCGACTGCGGCGCCGCGCGCGGACTGGGCGACGAAGCTCAGCGCCATCACGGAGGCGCGGGCGAGGTTGTCGCGAGCCTCCTCGTCGTCGATATCGATCAGCGACTGGAAGCCCCACTCGGGCCCCAGCATCGCGAGCGCCG
>DASTWB010000220.1:0-11693 GCA_035758725.1 Gaiellaceae bacterium | reverse complement strand
GCCCGGTTGCACGATGACCGGGTGGACACGCCCTCCTCCGGACTGCCGCGCGGCACCGTCACGTTCCTCTTCACGGACATCGAGGGGTCGACGGACCTCGTTCGCCGGTTGGGCGAGCGGTACGCAGTGGCGCGCAGCGAGCACCGCCGCCTTCTCCGTGAGGCGTTCGAGCGCTACGGTGGCCACGAGATCGACACCGCGGGGGACGGCTTCTTCGTGGTGTTCCAGCGAGCGGGCGATGCGATCTCGGCTGCGGCTGCTGCACAGCGCGCGCAGGCTGCATGGTCGGAGCGAGCCGAGGCACCGGTGCGGGTGCGTATGGGCCTCCACACGGCCGAGCCGTTCCTCGACGGAGAAGGCTACGTCGGCGTCGGCGTCCATCGAGCGGCGCGTATCTGTGCGGTCGGCCACGGCGGGCAGATCTTGCTCTCGAACGCCACGGCCGGCGTCGTCGAAGACCTCGGCCTCGAGGGGGTGGAGCTGCAGGACCTCGGCGAGCATTGGCTGAAGGATCTGGATCGGCCCCAGCGGTTGTTCCAGCTGAACCTCGACGACCTCGCGTCCGACTTCCCTCCGCCGGCGACTCGCAGCAGCGCGATCGTCACGCTCGTCGCCTGCGACCTCGTCGGCTGGAGCGCGTTCATGCGCGCGTTCGGTGACGACGAGGCGGTGGTGACCGCGACGCGCTATCACGGTGTCGTCAGCCGCCGGGCCGAGGCGAACGGCGGCCGGCTGGTCGAAGCGGTCTCCGACAGCGCAATCACGCTCTTCGAGCGGCCGCGAGACGCAATCGTCGCTGCGATCGCGATCCGTGCTGCGCTTCGAGAGGAACCGTGGATCGCCGACGCGCATCGCTGTCAGGTCCGGTCGGCTGTCCATTCAGGACGGGTCGTGGGGGCGCAAGGGGGGCTTCTCGGATCCGCCGCGCTTCGCACCCTCGTGCTGTGCGAGGTCGCCGAGCCGGACCAGATCCTCGTCTCCCATTCCACGGAGGCGCTTCTCGAGGGTGATGTCGCCGACTTTCGGTTGGCCGATCTCGGGGAGCGCACGATCGCGGGTGCCGATCGGCCCATTCGGCTCTTCAGCGTCGCCGACTAGGCTCCGGCCGGGATGGACCGGTGGGCGACCTTCGACTGTTACGGCACGCTGATCGACTGGAACGGCGGGATCCGGCGTGTTCTCGCAGAGCTCTTCGGTGAGGAGCGGGCCGATCGGCTCCTGCACCGCTACCACGAGCTCGAGCCGGGGTTGGAGGCGGACGGGACGCTCACCTACCGCGAGGTGCTGACCGCCGCGCTCGACCGGCTTGCCGACGAGGAGGGCGCCGAGCTCGCCGAGCCGGGCGCCCTGGCGCGGTCGCTCCCATCGTGGGAGCCGTTCCCCGAGGTGCGCCATGCGCTGGAGGAGGCGCGGGACCGCGGCTGGCGGCTGGCGATCCTCTCGAACACCGATCCGGACTACATCGCCGCTTCCAAGGAGCGCATCGGCGTGCCGTTCGACGAGACGGTCGTCGCGTCGGAGATCGGCTCGTACAAGCCCGCGCACGGGCACTGGGACGAGTTCTCCCGCCGGACGGGAGCGGATCCGAAGCGGCACGTCCACGTCGCGGCCAGCCTCTTCCACGACATCGCCCCGGCGAACGAGCTGGGCATTCCGAGCGTCTGGATCAACCGGCTCGGCGAGGAGCCCGGCCCGCAGCCCGACCGCGAGCTGCCGGACCTGAACGGCCTGGCGGACGCGCTCGACGACCTCGTTCCGGGATGACCGTCGAGCTTCGCCCGCCGCGCCCGGACGAGGCCGCCGAGATCGCCGAGCTGGCGAACCGGGTCTCGGAGGAGCTCTTCGGGGAGCGGGAGGAGACCGAGGCGACCGTCACGCAGTGGCTCACGGCGCCGGAGCTCGACCTCGAGCACGACGTCCGACTTGCGGTCGATGCCGGGCAGCTCGTCGGCTACGCGGACCTCGCGCCGCATCCGAAGCCGAAGTACTGGCTCGACGCGCGCGTCCCGATGTCCGCGCCGGACGAAGTCAGGGATGCGCTGCTCGGCTGGGCGGAGTCCCGTGCCCGCGAGCGCGGCGCCTCCCTGATCCGCGCATTCACCTATGACCGGGACATCCCCGAGAAGGCCGCGCTCGAACGTGTCGGCTACGGCCTGATCCGGCACTCCTACCGGATGCGGATCGACTTCGCCGACGATCCGCCGGAGCCCGAGTGGCCGGACGGCGTGGTGGCGCGCACCGCGACGGAGGCGGACGTCGGCGCGGCGTACGAGACGTACATCGAGACGTTCCAGGACACCTGGGAGTTCGGTGCCGACCCGTTCGAGGAGTGGCGCCACTGGATGATCGAGGACGGCCTTGACCTCTCGCTCTGGTTCTTCGCGGAGGCCGGCGGCGAGGTCGCCGGGGTGGCGCTCTGCAAGCCGTGGGAGGCGGAGGACGGCCTTGGTTGGGTCCGCGTGCTGGGAGTCCGCCGCCCGTGGCGGCGCCGGGGGCTCGGCCGCGCGCTGCTCCTCCACGCCTTCGGTGAGTTCCGGCGGCGGGGCTTCCACGCGGTGGGTCTCGGCGTCGACGGCGAGAGCCTGACGGGCGCCCACCGGCTCTACGAGCGCGCCGGCATGCGCGTCTTCCGCCGATCGGATATCTACGAGAAGAATCTCGCGTAGGTAGCGTCTCAGGGTCTTGTCGCGATTGCGCGCCAAGTGCCCCGAGTGCCGGGCGTACACGGCGGTCGCGCTCGGGCCGGAATACGAGTGCCACGTCTGCGGGCGCACGTTCGCTGCGGGCCTCGTGCGGGTTCCGCGCGCCTGGGGGCGGGACGGCGAGCCGATGGCCGAGGCGGCCTCGCTGCCGCTTCCGTACCCGGAGGCCTCGGTCGTGGAGGAGAACTCCCTCGCCGAGCAGAGCCTCGTCCTGGCGCTCGAGCTTCCGGAGCGTCCCCTCGTCCTGGGCGGCTGCTGCTGCGCGCACATCGGTGCGGTGGAGGCGCTCGCCGCGCGCCACGGCCGCATCGCCGTCGTCTGGTTCGACGCTCACGGCGACCTGAACACGGTGGAGAGCTCGCCGTCGGGCAACGAGTGGGCGACGCCCCTGCGCATGCTGCTCGACTCGGGGGCGGTGGGCGCGGAGGACGTCGTGCTCGTCGGCGCGAGGAACCTCGATCCGCCGGAGGAGGAGTTCATCGCCGCGCACGGGATCGCGCTCGGCCCCGAGGCCGTGCCCGGCGCGCTCGAGGGAACGACCGGCGCCTACGTCGCCGTCGACTTCGACTCGCTCACCGACGAGGAGGTCGCACCGTTCATGCCGGAGCCCGGCGGGCTGTCGCTCGCCGAGGCGGAGGAGGTCCTGGCCGGCGTGCGCGAGCGGAACCGCGTCCTGGGCGTCGGCCTCACCGCCATGCTCCCGGACGAACGGAACGTCGGGCCCGCCACCCGCCTGGCCTCGGCTCTGGGTCTGTAGAGCGGGAGGACTAGACTCGCCTCGTGGCGGAGCGGATCGACATCTCCATCGAGCACCGGAACCTTCCGGAGCCGTCGACGAACGAGAAGCCGCACCCGAACACGTGCCCCGACTGCGGCTCGCACTACCGGGACGACGAGCTGGCGGAGAACCTCTGGGTCTGCCCGCACTGCAACCACCACTTCCGCGTCCGTGCGAAGGAGCGCATCCGGCAGCTCGCCGACGAGGGGACGTTCGTCGAGGAGGCGGCAGACCTCCGTTCCGAGGACCCGCTCGCGTTCTTCGACATGCGCCCCTACACCGAGCGGCTCGTCGAGGCCGAACAGGAGACCGGACAGGGCGACGCGATGGTGATCGGGGCCGCCGCGATCGAGCGGGTGCCGTGCGAGCTCGCGGTCATGGACTTCGCGTTCATGGGCGGCTCGATGGGGAGCGTCGTCGGCGAGAAGTTCGTCCGTGCCTGCGAGAGCGCGGCGGCGAGCGGCGTCCCGCTCGTCAGCGTGACGTCGTCGGGCGGCGCGCGCATGCAGGAGGGGATCCTCTCGCTCATGCAGCTCCCGAAGACCGTCTGTGCCGTCGAGGACCTGAAGGACGCCGGAGGGGCGATGATCAGCGTCATGGCGCACCCTACGACGGCGGGTGTGCTCGCCAGCTTCGCGTCGCTCGGGGACGTGATCGTCGCGGAGCCGGGGGCGCTGCTCGCCTTCACGGGCCCGCGGGTCGTCCAGCAGACGACGCGCGAGAAGCTGCCCGACGACTTCGGCCTCGCCGAGTCCAACGTTCGTTTCGGCCACCTCGACGCGATCGTCGGCCGCCGCGACCTGCGGCCCTACGTCGGCCGCGTCCTGCGACTGTTCAGCAAAGATGGCGCGCGAGGCTGAGGTCCACCTCCGGGGCCGGCTCAGCCGGCTGAAGAGCCTGAATCTGCTGCGGGGCGCCAGCATCTCCGGCGAGCTCTCCAGGCTCCAGCGGCAGCTCGAGCAGACGGCCGAGCCCACGGACGAGGAGATCTGGCAGCACGTCGAGCTCGCCCGGCACGAGGACCGGCCGTACACGCTCGACTACGTCGAGCGGATGTTCGACGACTTCATCGAGCTGCACGGCGACCGCTCCCGCGCCGAGGACCCGGCGATGATCACCGGCCTCGGCCGGTTCAACGGCCGCACGGTTGCGCTGCTCGGCCAGCAGAAGGGGCGCGACACCAAGGAGCGCCTGCGCCGCAACTACGGGATGACGTACCCGGAGGGCTATCGCAAGGCCATGCGCACGATGGACCTGGCCGAGCGGCACCGCTTCCCGATCGTCTCCCTGGTCGACACCCCGGGCGCGTTTCCCGGCGTTGCGGCCGAGCAGCACGGCCAGGGCGGGGCGATCGCCCGGTCGCAGGCGCTGATGAGTCGCCTGACCGTGCCGCTCGTCGCGTGCGTGATCGGCGAGGGCGGATCCGGCGGCGCGATCGCGATCGCCCTTGCCGACCGGATCCTGATGCAGGAGAACGCGATGTACTCGGTGATCTCGCCCGAAGGCTGCGCGGCGATCCTGTGGAGAGACGGCGGTGAGAAGGTGAAGGCCGCGGCGGCGCTCAAGCCGGACGCGGTCCACACGCTGGAGCTGGGCGTGATCGACGCGATCGTGCCCGAGCCGGAAGGTGGCGCGCACACGAACTGGGACGAGGCGGCGCGCCTGCTCGGCGAGGCGCTCCAGAGCTCGCTCGAGGATCTCCTGAAGATCCCGCCGGAGGAGCTTCGGCGGCGCCGGCGCGACCGGTTCAGGACGCTCGGCGTCTACTCGTCCTCCACGTCTTCCACAGCGTCCACAGGGTTGTCCACCGAGCCTGCCCCCACCCGAAAGTAAGAATCGAGCAGGTTTTCGGCACCCGCCGAGGCGGGTAGCACGTACGCATGAGGGCCATCTGGAGCGGCACCATCTCGTTCGGCCTCGTCAGCGTGCCGGTGCGCATGCACACGGCGACCGAGTCGAAGGAGCTGCGCTTCCACTTCCTCGACCGCCGCGACATGAGCCCGATCGGCTACGAGAAGGTGAGCAAGGAGTCGGGTGAGGCGGTGCCGTCCGACGAGATCGTCCGCGCGTTCGAGATCGAGAAGGGGCAGTACGTCCCGCTCGAGGACGAGGATCTCGACCGGCTCGACATCGAGCTCACGCACTCGATCGACATCTGCGACTTCGTCGACCTCGACGAGATCGACCCGATCTACTTCCGCAAGGCCTACTACCTGCTGCCGCAGGACGGCGCCGAGAAGCCGTACCGGCTCCTCGTGCGCGCGCTGGAGGAGACGGGGAAGGTCGGGATCGCCAAAGTCGTCATCCGCAACAAGCAACACCTCGCCGCGCTACGGGCGTACGACGACGTGCTCGTGCTCGAGACCATGTACTACGCGGACGAGATCCGGCAGCCGGAGTCCGTGAACGGCAAGGCGAAGCTCGAAAAGGCCGAGGTCGAGATGGCGAAGTCGCTCGTCGAGAACCTCAGCGAGCCGTTCAAGCCGGACAAGTACGACGACACGTACCGCAAGGAGCTCCTCGACCTGATCCGCGCGAAGGCCAAGGGGAAGGAGCTGCCCGAGCCGCGCGGAGAGGACGAGGGTGAGGTCGTCGACCTGATGGCCGCGCTTCGCGAGTCCGTCGAGCGCACCAAGAAGCAGCGCAAGAAGGCGAAGAGGGCCACGAAGAAGGCAAGCTAGGGGCTTGGCCCTTCGCGAGTACCGTCGCAAGCGCGACCCCAAGAAGACGCCGGAGCCGTTCGGCGGCAAGAAGCGCGGCAAGGAGCCGATCTTCGTCGTGCAGCGACACGACGCCCGGCGGCTCCACTACGACTTCCGGCTGGAGCGGAACGGCGCGCTGGCGAGCTGGGCCGTCCCGAAGGGCATCCCGCTCGAGCCGGGCCAGCGGGCCCTCGCCGTCCACGTCGAGGATCACCCGCTCGAGTACGCGACGTTCGAGGGCGAGATTCCCAAGGGGGAGTACGGCGCCGGCCAGGTCGAGATCTGGGACCACGGCACCTACGAGCTGGTGGAGGAGAAGAAGGACGGCGGCCTGACCGTCCGCCTTCGCGGCGAGCGGCTCGACGGTGTCTGGACGCTCGTCCCGGCCAAGCTGGACGGCAACCCAAAGAACTGGCTCATCCTCCGCAAGCGCGAGGAGGGCGCCGCGGCCGTGCCACGTGAGCGCCGGCGCTACCGGCCGACGCTCGCGACGCTCGCCGACGAGGTGCCGAAGGGCAAGGACTGGACGCACGAGGTCAAGTGGGACGGCTACCGCGCGATCGCCGACGTCCAGCAGTCGGAGACGACCTTGACGAGCCGAAACGACAACGACCTGACCGCGCGCTTCGAGTCGGTGGCGAAGGAGATCGCGAAGGCGGTGAAGACGCCCGACTGCGTGCTCGACGGCGAGGTGTGCGCGCTCGACGAGCAGGGGAAGGCGACCTTCTCGGCGATGCAGCAGGGGAAGACCGGAACACGGTACGTCTACGTGGTGTTCGACCTCCTCGAGGTGGACGGCGAGTCGCTGGTCGACCTCCCGCTGAGCGAGCGGCGCGAACGGCTGAAGGCGCTGCTGGACCGCCGGTACCAGGCCGTGCAGCTCTCCGAGTCGTTCGACGACGGCGCCGCGCTCTACCGGGCCGCAGAGAACCAGGGCTTCGAAGGCATCGTCTCCAAGCGGAAGGACTCGCGGTACGAGCCCGGGAGGCGGAGCCGCAACTGGCTGAAGATCAAGACGCACGGGCGGCAGGAGTTCGTGATCGCCGGGTCCACGAAGGGACAGGGCCGGCGCTCGGGCCGCTTCGGCTCCCTCATCCTCGGCTACTGGCAGGACGACGAGCTCGTGTACGCGGGCAACGTCGGCACCGGGTTCACGGACGAGGAGATCGACAGGCTCCTGAAGCGGCTCCGCCCGCTCGAGCGGAAGACCTCGCCCTTCGGGGCGGTCCCGAAGATGCCCAAGGTGCGCAAGGACGCGATCGTCTGGGTCGAGCCCGAGCTCGTCGCCGAGGTCGAGTTCGTCGAGTGGACGCACGACGGGCGTCTTCGGGCGCCGTCCTACAAGGGCCTGCGGGAGGACAAGTCCACGAAGGAGGTCCGACGGGAGGAGCCGATGGAGGAGTCGCTGGAGCCCGAGATCCGCAAGGGCCGGCGTGTCCTCAAGCTCACGAACATCGACAAGCCGTTCTGGTCCGAGGAGGGGATCACGAAGGGTGACCTGCTCGCCTACTACCGAGCGGTCGCCGGCGTCGTCGTCCCGCACCTGAAGGACCGGCCGTTCACGATGAAGCGCTACCCCGACGGGGCCTACGGCAAGTTCTTCTTCCAGAAGGACTCGCCCACGCACATGCCCGACTGGATCAAGGCGGTCGAGATCGTCGTCTCCACGCGGGAGAAACCGAGGCAGCGGCGGAAGATCCGCGCTCCGCTCGTGAACGACGAGCTCGCGCTGCTCTGGATGGCGAACATGGGCTGCATCGACCTGAACACGTGGTACTCGCGGGTCGACAGGCCGGGCCGGCCGGACTTCGTGCTCTTCGACCTCGATCCGTCGGACGACGTCGGCTTCAAGGAGACGGTGGAGGTGGCGCTGCTCGTGAAGCAGGCGCTCGACTCGCTCGGGCTCGAGAGCCACGCGAAGACGAGCGGCTCGGACGGGATCCACGTGCTCGTGCCGATTGCGCGGCGGCACACGTACGACCAGACGCGCGAGTTCGCGGAGATCGTCGTGTCAGCACTTGCCCGCACTCACCGGGGGCTCGTGACGACCGAGTGGTCGAAGCGCAAGCGGCGCGGCGTCCTCGTCGATTCGAACCAGAACGGCGAGGGGAAGACGATCGCCTCCGTCTACTCGGTGCGGCCGCGGCCGGGCGCGCCCGTGTCGACCCCGCTCCGCTGGGACGAGGTGAACGAGAGCCTCGACCCCGGGGCGTTCACGATGGACGTCGTCCGCGACCGTATCGCCGAGCACGGCGACCTCTTCGAGCCCGTGCTCCACGGCCGGCAGTCGCTCGCCGCGGCCCTCAAGACGGTCCGCGCGAGCCGGGGCGAAACCGGCCAGTAACGAGAGATCACGAGCGAGCGGTCGCGCGGTCGTCCTCCATTCGAGGTAGGCGACTACGTTCCGGAGATGGCCGGCTGTTCGCCGCTTCGTCGCGGCACGCAGGTCACGTGCGTCCCGCCGAGGAGTGCGTAGCTGCGGATTCGGATGCGCGGGCCACCGGAGCCCGGCGGGCCCTCGGCGCCCTCACCGACGACGTCGTTGCCGCCGATGAGAGCGAGGCCGCCGACCTCGACCTCGACGCCTGTCGGAACGATCGCCGTGAGAGCGCCGACGATCGAGACCGACGTGATCCTCACCTCCCCGGCGACCGATGCCTGTCGGAAGTCGAAGTCGGGGGCTCCGATCAGGCTGAACGCCAGGATCCGCCGTGGGGCCGCCCACCGGCCACGGCGTTGAACAGAGCCGAAGAGCGTCACGAGCCAGGAGCGCGGCTTCGGAGCAGGCGCGTCGATCGGTCGATCCGGCAGCTCGCGGAGCGCCACGACGAGCTCGCGCTCACTGGTCGCCGCGAAGGCCTCGTCGAGCCTGGCGACGTACTCCCCTAGCGTCAGCCGTCCCTCGACCGTGTGCTCGCGGAGCACGCTCGCGACACGCTCGCGGTCGGCATCTCCGACCCGAACGTCCGCCACCCGAACCGGCAGCGGCCGGGGCGCACCCGGTTCGAGCCGGTAGAGGTGCTCGCCGCCGAAGCCCTTGAGCTCGACGGCGCCCCGCTCGACGAGGCCGATGCCGGCGGGTAGCGCATCCGCGGCGATCTCGCGGGTCGTCCCCGACACGAGCGTCTCGCCGCCCGCGGCGACAGCGCAGATGCGCGCAGCGCGGTGGACGGCGATGCCGACGAAGCGGCCGCCGACGGACGTGGCCTCGCCCGTGTGGATCCCGATTCGAACACGTAGGGGCATCGCCCCGAGCTCACGCTGTGCGGCGTCCGCGGCACGGACGGCCTCGCTCGGGCGACCGAAGACGAAGAAGCAGCCGTCACCCTGACGATCGACGAGGCGACCGCCCCACTCCGAGGCGGCCCGCTCGAGCAACTTCACATAGTGGTCGAGCAGCTCGGCGAACTGGCGCTCACCGACGTCCGCCAAGAGGCCGGTGGAGTCCTCGACGTCGCTGAACAGGAAGGTGAGGGGACCTTCCACGGAGTCGAGTGTAGGGGCGGGGCCTCTTCTCGGCCGGTGCCCTAACCGGTCAGGAAGAACTTCGTCAGCTGGCCCACGGTGTCGAAGCCGAGCTTCCCGTAGAGCTCCTTCGGCCAGTCGTCCTCGTCGGCCACGAGGAAGACGAGATCGGCGCCGGAGCTCCGCGCCTCCTGCGCCGCCCGCAGTACCACGGCCGTCGCGTAGCCCTTGCCGCGATGCTCGGTCTTCGTCGCCACGTCCTCCACCTGACCGACCTTCTGCGCCACGTAGAGGTCGGCCCAGCTGACGATCTCCCCCGCGTCGCGGACTCCGAAGAAGCGGGTGGTCGCCCGCTCGCCGAGCAGGACCTTCGCGTCCATCAGCTGTCGCGCGACGTCCTCGCTCCCCCAGGGGTAGCGGAGAATCTCCTCCGTACGTCCCGGCCGCAGGTCGGACTCGCCGACCTCCTCCACGATCGAGAGGTCGGGGTCCTTCTCCGGCTCCCGGAGCTGCGCCATCCAGATGTGGCGGCGCACGTTCCACCCGAGGTCGCGGAACTGGGGCTCGAGCCTCTCGCCGAGCTCGGCGTCGAACGTCAGCACCGCTCGGTGCGCGAGCCCGGCTCCGCCGAGGGTCCGCTCGGCCTCCTCCGCCAGCTCGGACGCGCCGGCGCCCAGCGGCAGCCGCTCGGCGAGCAGGTAGTTCGAGTCGTGCCGTAGCGGAAGCGACGGCTCCAGCACGGCCACGCCGAAGGGCGACTCGACCGTCTGCGATCCGGCCATCTCGATCTCGCGCTCGAACCGCTGGATCCGCTCGAGGACGTCAGCCATCGGCAACCCGTTCAGGATGCCCGAGGGTGCCGAGCTCGGCGATGTCCCGGCGGAAGAAGAGGGCGACGGTCCAGTCGACGACCACGCGCAGCTTCCGCGAGACGAGGGGGAGCTGGTACAGGTGGTACGTCCGTGTCACCCACCAGCCCGGGAAGCCGCGGAGGCGGATCCCGAGGACGTTCGCGATCCCCTTGTACCGGCCGAGCGTCGCCACTTCGCCGAGCATCCGGTAACGGTACGGGCGCACCGTTCCCTGGAGGTTCTTCGCCAGGCGCCGGGCCTGCCGGAGGGCGTGCTGGCACGTCGGCGGGTCGACCCGGCCCGGGGTGGCCAGGTTCGGCACGGCGGCGCAGTCGCCGAGCGCCCAGATGCCGTTCTGCGTGCCGACGCGGAGCGTCTCGTCGACCGGGACGCGGCCCCTCTCGTCGACCGGGAGGCCGAGCGCCGGGAGCAGCGGGTTCGCGCGGACGCCGGCCGTCCAGACGACGGTGCTCGTGAGGATCCGGTCGCCGTCCGAGAGCCGGACGGCGTGCGGCTCCACCTCGTCGAGGGTCGTCTCGACGCGGATGTCCACTCCTCGCCGGGCCAGCAGCTCCGCGGCGTAGTCGCCGAGCCGGGTCGGGATCTCGGGCAGGATCTTCGGCGCGGCGTCGACGAGGACCCAGTGCTGCGGCGCGCCGCGGAGGTCGGGATAGTGGCGCAGCGCGTCCCGCACGAGGTCCGAGAGCTCGGCGAGCGCCTCCACGCCCGCGTAGCCGGCGCCGACGAAGACGAACGTCAGCTCGCGGAGGCGGTGGGCCGGGCTCGGGTCGGCCGTCGCCGCCTCGAGGCGAGCGAGGACGTGGTTCCGCAGGTGGATCGCGTCGGCGAGCGACTTGAAGCCGAGGGCGTGCTCCGCG
Organism: Gaiellaceae bacterium; assembly: GCA_035758725.1. GTDB lineage: Bacteria > Actinomycetota > Thermoleophilia > Gaiellales > Gaiellaceae > JACDAN01. Next base: position 317 of record DASTWB010000220.1, on the reverse strand, counting down.
AGCCCGGGGATCGGCAGCGACCGCACGACCGCGCCGAGCGCGACGACGAGGTTCGAGTAACGGACCCAGAAGACCCGCTCCCCGACGGTGACCTGTACCCGCCGGCCGTCAGGGTCGTGCGCCTGCACCCGCCCCAGCAGCAGCTCGGCGTGCGGGCACATCAGGCGAAGCGGCACGACGACGTGGCGCGGCTCCAGGGTCCCGGACGCGGCCTCCGGGAGCATGGGCGTGTAGAGCATGTAGTTCTCGGCGCTGATGATCGTCGCGCCGCGCTTGCCGAGGTAGCGCGCGACATACGACCCGGCGAACCCGCCGCC
>DASTWB010000095.1:0-3082 GCA_035758725.1 Gaiellaceae bacterium | reverse complement strand
CGTGACGGGCCCGCCCGAGGCGCTCGCGTCCGTTCGCCGGGCAGTCGAGTCCGCGGGCATTACGGTGGAGTCGGCCGACCTGACGATGCTGCCCAAGACGACCGTCGAGCTGGACGACGAGGGCGCTGCGAGGAAGGTGCTTCGCCTGATGGACGCGCTCGAGGACAACGACGACGTCCAAGACGTCTTCGCGAACTTCGACATCCCCGAGCGCGTGCTCGAAACCGTCGAGAGCTAGCGCGCCGCGCGAGCCCTGACGACGCCGCTCGTCGCCGCGAACCGGGATCCCAGCGTCGCGCGGGCCCGGTACGTGCCGGGCGCGACGCGGAACGAGTACCCGCCGAGCCTCGAGGTGCGCGCCGTCGCGACCCGCCGCCAGCCGCGGCCGCGCCGGCGCTCGAGCGTGACGGGGATGCCGACCACGGCGTGACGGAGGAAGTCGAGCGCGAAGCCGGAGACCACGCGGCCGCCTCGTCGCGCCCGGATCGAGACGAGCGAGGGAGGAAGGTTCCCCTCGAGCTTGACGCGGGCCATCGCGACGAACGCCTGGCCGCGGTTCCAGCTGGACGCCTGGATGCCGTTCACGTAGAAGGCGTTCGTCTCCGGCCGGAGGAGCAGGAATCGGACGAAGGCGTGCAGGTCGCGGCTGAGGGGGAAGGCGACGACGAGCTCGCTCGGCGCCGACTGCCGCTGCACCTGGAGGACGAAGGAGCCGGGGATGTCCCCGACGACCCGTCCGCCGACGATGTGCGGGATCGACACGCCCGCCCGTTGGTCCTCCTGCCAGTCCCGCGTCAGGTTCGCGAGCGCGATCCGCTCGGTGTCCAGCTGCCGGCTGTCGAAGCCGACCTCCCAGTCGATCGAGGCGTTGCCCCACGGGTTCGGCGCGCCTCGGGGCGCGTACCCCGGGCCGATCCAGCTGCCCCGGCCGCCGCCCGCGGACACGCGCGAGTAGGCGTCGGGCGAGCCGAGCACGAGCGTGAGCCCGTCGGGGACGCTCGCAGCCGGCGGATTGGGCGCGACGCGGACACGGTCGATGGTCTGGCCAGACGCCAGATGGGCGACCGAGAGCGCCATGACGACCCCGGCCGCGACCGTTGTGAGCGCGGCCCACCGCACGGCGGAAGAGGCTAGCCGATGGCTATTCGAGCCGTGTAAGGGCGGCTCGCGCCGCCGATCGTCAGACGGGCGACGTACGTCCCGCGGGGGAGCGTGGGGCGCAGGCGGAGGCGGAGCTCGTTCCGCCCCGGGCGGAAGCGACGCCGCGCGGACGCGAGGGCTCGGTTCCGCCGGAGGAGCCGGAGGCGCGCCGGCGCCGCCATCGTCACCCGCGCACGCGCAGCGAGCCAGCGCCTGCCGCCTGAGCGCACGACCCGCACGCCGAAGCCGGACACGCGCTGGTGGACGTGGGTGCCCGGCGGAGGAGGCGCCGGGGGCGGCGGCGGCGGAGGAAGCGGCTGTGGCGGAGGAGGAGGCGGCGGCGGTGGCGGCGGGCCGCCGCTCGACGTCGTGAAGGTCCCGTTCATGAAGCCGTCGTGCGGGTCGCAGCGGAACGCGTACGTCGACCCGGTCTGGAGGACCACGTCCTCCCACGTCGTGGTGACGACGTCGGGGACTTCCGTCAGCTCGTCCACTCCCGGGCCGGTGAGATGGAAGTTGTGGGCGCCGCTCTCGTCGTGGATCTCGAAGTCGTAGATGCCCGGCGCGACCGACGTGACGGGGTCGCCGTTCGGGTGCTTCAGCGTGATCGTGAAGTCGTCTCGAACCGTTCCGACCAGGCGGGGCTCCCCGACCGCCTGTCCCGCTCCCGGCAGCGCCAGGACGATCGCCGCGGCGCCGAGCGTGAGCGCCTTCATGCCCGCCAGTACGCGGACGTCACGTCCGCGGATTCGCCGGGGAGGAACGTCCGACCCGGCGCCTAACCTCGCTTCGTGACGGTTCTCGGGCTCGATCCAGGCACTGCATCCTGCGGATACGGCGTGGTCACCGAAAAGGGCGGCCGCCTTCGGGCGGTGGACTTCGGGTGCTGGAAAACCACCGCGTCCCAGCGTCCGGAAGAGCGCCTGCTGAAGATCCACGACGGGGTCGTCGAGCTCATCGAGCGGTACGACCCGACGGCGGTCGCAATCGAGGAGTCGTTTGTCGGCGTCGACGCCCGCACCGCGCTCTCTGTCGGGCAGGCGCGCGGCGCCGCGGTCGTCGCGGCCGCGCTCGCCGGCGTCGGCTGCGCTGAGTACTCGCCCTCGCACGTGAAGCTCGCCGTGACCGGGTACGGCCGCGCCGAGAAGGTGCAGGTCCAGCGGATGGTGCAGGCGATCCTGCGCCTCGACCATCCCCCGGCGCCGCACCATGCGGCCGACGCGCTCGCGGTCGCGATCTGCCACGCGATGGCGCCGGCGCTCCTTCGAGCGGTCGGATGATTTCGAGCCTCCGGGGCAAGGTCGTCGCGCGGACGCTCGACGGCGTCGTCCTCGACGTGAACGGGGTCGGCTACCGGATCCAGACCACGCTCCGTGCGCTCCGCAAGGTGAAGGGCGGGGAGGAGGTCGTGCTCGACACCTACCTCCACGTCCGGGAGGACGCCCTTCAGCTCTACGGGTTCGCGGAGACCGCTGAGCGGGAGCTCTTCGAGCACTTCCTCTCGGTCTCGGGCGTGGGGCCGAAGGTGGCGCTCGCGATCCTCTCCGGCTCGACACCAGTGGACCTCCGGCGCGCCATCGCCCTGGAGGACACGACGCGGTTCGTCGCCATTCCCGGGATCGGCAAGAAGACGGCCGAGCGCGTGGTGCTCGAGCTGAAGGAGAAGATCGGCGCCCTCGAGCTGGTCGAGGCGCCGCGTGAGCAGGAGCTCGTCGCGCGAGATGCCCTCGTCGAGCTCGGTTACTCGCTGGTCGAGGCAGAGCGTGCGCTTGCGTCCACCGATCCCGAGGCCGCGCCCGAGGAGCGGGTGCGGCAGGCTCTGAGGGCAGCGTGACCTCGGCCGCGCCGCAGTTCCTCGCGCCGACGATCCGTCCGGACGAGGACGAGGTCGAGCGTTCGCTCCGGCCGCGTTCTCTGGACGACTTCGTCGGCCAGCCTCGGA
>DASTWB010000132.1:0-2887 GCA_035758725.1 Gaiellaceae bacterium | reverse complement strand
CCGTACCGCTGGCTCTTCGAGCGGGTCGGCGGCGGCCGGGTCCCCATCATCAACTGCTCGGGCGGAACGGAGGTCGGCGCGTGCTTCCTCTCGCCCACCCCGGCGATCCCGATCAAGGCGTGCTCGCTCGGCGGCCCCGCGCTCGGGATGGCGATGGACGTGGTCGACTCCGAGGGGCGGTCGCTCGTCGGCACCGGCGAGGTGGGGGAGCTCGTCTGCCGCAAGCCCTTCCCGGGGATGACGCGCGGCTTCTGGCGCGACCCGGAGCGCTACCTGGACTCGTACTGGCGGCGGTTCCCGGGAATCTGGACGCACGGCGACTGGGCGTCGGTGGACGAGGACGGCTACTGGTTCCTGCACGGGCGCTCCGACGACACGCTGAACATCGCCGGGAAGCGGATCGGCCCCGCCGAGCTCGAGTCGGCCGCGGTCGAGCATCCCGCCGTGCTGGAGGCGGCCGCGGTGGGGATCCCCCACGAGGTCAAGGGCGAGGTGGCCTGGATCTTCTGCATCGCCGCGCCCGGCGTCGAGACGAACGGCGCGCTGGCGGACGAGGTCCGCGAGCTCGTCTCGCGGGACCTCGGGAAGGCGTTCCGGCCGGACCGCGTCGTCTTCGTCTCGGCACTGCCGAAGACGCGCAGCGCGAAGATCATGCGTCGTGCGGTGCGTGCGAAGGCGCTCGGCGACGATCCGGGCGACCTGTCGTCGCTCGAGAATCCCGAATCACTGGAGGAGATCGCAGATGCCGTCTGAGCTCGAAGGAGTTGCTCTCGTCACCGGCGGTGGGCGGGGGATCGGCGCGGGAATCGCCCGCGAGCTGGCCGGCGCCGGGATGCGCGTCGCCGTGTCGGCGCGGTCGCGCGACCAGGTCGAGGAGGTGGCGCGCGAGGTCGGTGGTCTCGCGGTGGTCGCAGACGTCTCGCGGCGGGAAGACGTCGAGCGGATGATCGCGGCGGTCGAGGCCGAGCTCGGTCCGGTCGACGTCCTCGTCAACAACGCCGGCATCGCGGACTGGGAGCGCGGCCCGATCTGGGAGACCGAGCCCGAGCGGTGGTGGCATACGTTCGAGGTGAACGTGCTCGGCGTCTATCTCTGCTCCCGCGCGGTCGCCGGTGGGATGGCGGAGCGCGGAGGCGGCCGGATCGTGAACATGGCGAGCGGCGCCGCCTATCTCCCGTCGTCGAACCCGAATGCCGGAACGAGCTACGGACCGAGCAAGGCGGCGGTGCACCGCTTCAGCGAGCTGCTGGCGACGCAGCTGCGGCCCCACGGGATTTTCGTGTTCTCGATGAGCCCCGGCCTCGTCCGGACCGCGATGACGGAGGGCTCGTTTTCCGACGACGCGCCGTGGACGCCGCCGGAGCTCGCCCCGCGGCTCGTCCGGGCCTTCGCCTCCGGACGCCTGGACAAGCTCGCCGGGCGCTACGTCCACGCCGAGCACGACCAGGATCTGGACGATCTCGAGCGCCGGGCGGACGAGGTCGTCGACAACGACCGCAACGCGATCCGCCTCCAGCGCTGACCCGGCCGGCGCCGGGTCGCGTTCAACGCGGAGCGATCCAGGTGGCGCGCGCCGCGCCCAGAATCCGGCCGTCCTCGCCGAAGAGGGCCGTGCCGGCGTAGAGCTTCCGGCCGTCGGCGCCCTCCGGCCAGGCCATGACGACGCACGGCTCGCCGGCGCGCGGGAGATGCTCCACCCGTGCGGCGAGCCGGCCGAGGACGGGCATCCCCCGCTCGCCGCCGTGGACGGCGTACGCGCCCGGGCAGTCGAGCGCCGCCCAGACGAACTCCGGCGCGACGTGCTCCGCACGCGGCGTCCACGCGGCGGCGACGAGATCCCTGCCCGGCACCGGGCCGGCGTAGATGCCGAGCCCGTCGTTCCGCGCCCAGCCGCACACGAAGCACTCCGGAAAGCCGCTGTCCTGGTCGCCGTCCGGAAGCGCCGCCGACGCGGCCTCCTCGAGCGAGATCGGTTGCGGGACGTCCACGTCGACCTCCACGACCGTCGCGTCGGCGACCAGCTCGCTGCCGTCGCGAAGCTCGACCCGCCGCCGTCCGTCGTCCCACTCGACCTGCAACGGACGCTCGAGCGGCGGCGGGAGCCTGAGCGTGACCTCCGCGGGCCCGTGGAGCAGCGACGCGAGCACGCCGCTCGTGTACCCGCCGTTCGCGGACTCCGTCGGGCCGCGAAAATGGCGGTCGATGACGAGCTCCACGCCGGGTAGACTATGTTTTCGACTGTGAGGCGAAAACCATGAGGCTCGCGCTCGCCCAGATCAACACCGTCGTCGGGGACCTCGACGGAAACGTGGCACGCATCGTCGGCCGCCTCCGGGAGGCGCGGAACTCCGGCGCCGACCTCGTGCTCTTCCCCGAGCTCGCGATCACGGGCTACCCGCCCGAGGACCTGCTCTTCCGCCCCGGCTTCCTCCGCGAAGCGCGACGCGCCGCCGAGCACGTCGCGGCCGAGACGACTGACATCGCGGCCCTCGTCGGCGTCCCCTGGCTCGAGCGCGACCTCTTCAACGGCTGCGCGATCTGCGCGGGCGGCGAGATCAAGGCCGTCTACCCGAAGCGCTTCCTGCCGAACTACGGCGTCTTCGACGAGGTGCGCTACTTCCAGCCGGGCCGCGAGATGTATCTCCTGCGGCTCGGCGAGGCGCTGATCGGGCCGACGGTCTGCGAGGACGTCTGGCAGCCGGGGCCGCCCGCCACCGATCTCGCGCTCGCCGGCGCCCATGTGATCGCGAACATCTCCGCCTCCCCGTTCCACGTCGGCAAGGGGCTCGAACGGGAGGAGATGCTCATCACCCGAGCGCGCGACAACGCCTGCTGGGTGGCGCTCGTCAACGCCGTCGGCGGCCAGGACGAGCTGATCTTCGACGGC
>DASTWB010000088.1:0-2510 GCA_035758725.1 Gaiellaceae bacterium | reverse complement strand
GAGCGTCCGACGGGGTTCCCGGCGGAGTCCGACTTCGCGGTCGACGAGGTCGAGGTCGGGACGCCGGGGGCCGGCGAGGTGCTCGTGCGAATCCTCTGGGTGTCCGTCGATCCGTACCAGCGCGGGCGGATGAGCGAGACGCGGTCGTACTCGAAGTCGCTCGAGCTCGGCGACGTGATCACGTCGCAGGCGGTCGGCGAGGTCGTCGAGAGCCGCGACGGGCGGTTCGGGGTGGGCGACCTGGCGCTCGGGCAGCTCGGCTGGCAGGAGTACGCGGTCGCGCGGGCGGGGTCGCTCCGACGCGTCCCCGAGTTCCTCGACCCGCCGACGCTCGCGCTCCACGCCGTCGGCGCGACCGGGATGACGGCGTATTTCGGCCTCCTGGACGTCGGGCGGCCGAAGCCGGGTGACACCGTCGTCGTGTCTGGAGCGGCGGGCGCGGTCGGGCAGGTCGCGGGACAGATCGCGAAGCTCATGGGCTGCAGAACCGTCGGCATCGCAGGCGGGCCGGACAAGTGCACCGACTGCACGCTGTACGGCTACGACGTCGCTCTGGACTACAAGGACGAGGGGTTCCACGATGCGCTGAAGGCCGCGTGCGCCGACGGCGTGGACGTGTACTTCGACAACGTCGGAGGCGACGTCTCGGCGGCCGTCCACCGGCGGCTGAACGTCGGCGCCCGGATCGTGATCTGCGGGCAGGTGTCGCAGTACAACGTCGACCGGCCGGAGCCGACCTTCCACCCCTCCCTCCTGATCGTCTACCGCGCGCGGATGGAGGGCTTCCTGGTCAGCGACTACGCGCACCGTTTCGACGAGGCGGCCATGCGCCTCGCCCGCTGGGTGGCCGAGGGCAAGATCCGGTGGCGCGAGGACGTCTCCGAGGGCCTCGAGAGCGCCCCGGCCGCCTTCATGGGAATGCTCCGAGGCGAGAACCGCGGCAAGGCGCTCGTCAAGGTCGCGGAGCGGAGCGCCGGGCCGCGAGACGGCAAGTAACAAGTTGTTACTTGCCGTTCGCGGCTAGCGGCGGATGGTGGGAACGCCGATGCCGGAGAGTTGGTCGGCGATCGCGTCCGGCGGCCGCACGCGGAAGGCGACGTCGACCAGCACCGTTGCCGTGCTCGGGCCTCGGCGCCACCGCCGCGACTCGTGTACGAGCATGCGAACACGCTCGTAGCTGGGCCGAGTCAGCCCCAGCCGCTCCGCCTCGGCGCCCAGCCGGCGATGGGTCTCGGCGATCGGTACGCGCCGGTCGTCGAGCTTGACGAGACGCCTGAGCAGACGATCCGGAATCCGGGCTGCGAACCTGGGCACGGTTCCACTGTGCCGCGCAAGCTCGCTCCGAACTGCGCCGGATCAGTCAAGTAACAAGTTGTTACTTGATCTCGGGTGGCGGAGCGATTCCGCGCTCACCGTCGACGCGCGGGCCGGGGATGCCGCGGAAGCGGTAGGGCTCGGGCGCGCGGCCCGGCTGGACGATCCACGCTTCGCCGGTCGCTTCGCTGCGCGCCGCCGCCAGGATCGCGTCCGCGACCTCCTCTGCCGTGAGCAGCGGGAACCCCACGGCCTCGAGCGACTCGCGGAGCTCGCCGCCGACCATCGCCGTGTCCGCGAAGCCGGGACACACCGCGTTCAGCCGGATGCCGCGCTCGGCGAGCTGCGGCGCCGCCGACCGGACGAGCCCGACGAGGGCGTGCTTCGTCAACGCGTAGACCGGGTCGCCCTCGAGCCCGACGAGCCCGGCGAGCGACGCGGTCACGACGATCGCATCCCCGTCGCGCATGACGCGCGCGAGCCGCCGCAACCCGAGCACCACGCCGTCGACGTTCACGGCCACGACCCGCCGGTACTCCTCGACGGTCAGGTCGGCCAGCGAGGCCGTGCTGGTCGTCATGCCGGCGTTGAGGCACGCGAGCTCCGCGCGCTCGACGGACTCCCACGCCTTCGGGTCGGTCACGTCGAACCCGTCGACGAGGTCGAGCGCGACCACCTCCGTGCCGCCGTCCTGCAGCCGCCCGACGAGCGCGCGGCCGATCCCGCCCGCGGCACCCGTGACGACGGCCGTCCTAGGGAACGAGGACGACCTTGCCGACATGTCCGCGTGACTCGATCAGCTCGTGCGCCTCGGCGGCGCGCTCCAGGGGAAACGTCGCGCCGACGAGCGGCCTCACCGCGCCCGCCGCCCAGAGCTCGACGAGCTCGCCGATCGCCTCCTGAACGACGCCCGGCTCGTGCCGCATCAGGCGGCCGAGGTAGAACCCGTGCAGGCCCAGGTTCCGCCCCACGAGCGGCGCCGGATCGAGCGGCTCCCACCACCCGCCCGCGAACCCGAGCGCCACGACCGACCCGAGCGGCTCGAGCACACGGAAGCTCTGCGTGAAGACGTCTCCGCCGACCGGGTCGAGGACGACGTCCGCCCGCACCGACTCCGCGAACTCGTCGTAGCCGAAGACCTCGTCCGCGCCCTGCTCCGAGGCGACGCGCCGCTTGTCCTCGGTGCTCGCCGTGGC
>DASTWB010000062.1:0-10090 GCA_035758725.1 Gaiellaceae bacterium | reverse complement strand
GGCAAGCAGGGCGTCACCGCCCAGGAGTTCGAGCAGAACGGCCAGCGAGACGCAGAGCCCGAGCCTGAGCCCGAGGCGGAGACTCCGCCCGAACCGGCGGCTGTGGTGGCGCCCGAGCCGGCGGCAGAGGCGGAGTCCGCGCCCCAGCCGGCGGCGGAGGCGGAGTCCGCGCCCGAGCCGGCTGCCGAGGCGGAGTCCGCGCCCGAGCCGGCTGCCGACGAGACGCCGGTCGAGCACGAGCCGATGGCCCAGGGGGAGAGCGCGGCCGAGACCGAGGCCGCAGAGACCACGTCCGACGACGCCGAAGGCAGGGAAGGCCAATGAGCACGACCGAGATCTCAGCCGGGCTCGTCAAGCAGCTCCGCGAGGAGACGGGCGCCGGGATGATGGACTGCAAGCGCGCTCTGCAGGAGACCGGCGGCGATGTCGAGGCCGCGAAGCGGCTTCTCCGCGAGCGGGGCATGGCGGAGGCGGGCAAGCGCGCCGGCCGCGAGACGACGGAGGGAGTCGTGCTCTCGCGTGTCGACGACGCGCGGGGCACGCTGGTCGCCGTCGGCAGCGAGACCGAGCCGGTCTCGAAGAACGAGGAGTTCCTCGCCTTCGCCGGCAAGGTGCTCGACGCCGTCGAGGCGGAGGGCCCTGAGGCGGCGGAGCGGCTCGAGGACGAACGCGTCGAGCTCGTGGGCAAGATCGGCGAGAACGTCGCGATCCGGGGCGCAGCCCGCTTCGACCGCGACGGCGACGAGACGATCGCCGCCTATGTCCACCCGCCTGCGAACAAGATCGGCGTGCTCGTGAAGATGCGCGGGCCGGCCGAGCTTGCGAGACAGGTGGCGATGCACATCTCGTTCGCGGCGCCGCGGTACCGGAGCCGGGAGGAGGTTCCGGCCGAGGAGGTCGAGAGCGAGCGGGCGATCTACGAGAATTCGGACGAGGTGCAGTCGAAGCCGGAGCAGGTCCGCCCGAAGATCGTCGAGGGGATGCTGCGCAAGCGGTTCTTCGCGCAGATCGCCCTCCTCGACCAGGAGTGGATCCACGAGAGCGGCAAGACCGTGGGCCAGGTGCTCGAGGAGCAGGGCGCCGAGGTCCTGGACTTCGCGCGGTACGCCCTTGCAGAGTGATTCAGACGGCGCCCGGCCGGTCTTCGGCCGGGTGCTGTTGAAGCTCTCCGGCGAGGCGCTGATGGGGGAGCAGGAGTACGGCCTCGATCTGCACGAGGTCGAGCGGATCGCTGCCGAGATCAAGGAAGTCCACGACCGTGGCGTCGAGATCGCGATCGTCGTCGGGGCCGGGAACATCTACCGCGGCATGACCGCGGCCGCGGAGGGGATGGACCGCGCGACCGCCGACTATGCCGGCATGCTCGCCACCGTCCTCAACGCGCTGGCGCTCCAGGACGTGCTCGAGCGGCAGGGGATGCACACGCGCGTCCTCTCGGCGATCCAGGTCTCCGAGGTCGCCGAGCCCTATATCCGCCGCCGCGCGATCCGACACCTGGAGAAGAGCCGGGTCGTGATCTTCGCCGCCGGGACCGGCAACCCGTTCTTCACGACCGACACGGCTGCCGCGCTGCGCGCGCTCGAGATCGGTGCCGAGGCGATCCTGATGGCGAAGCACGCCGTCGAGGGCGTCTACGACGGCGATCCCCGCTCCGAGCCCGACGCGGAGTTCCTTCCCGAGCTCACGCATCTCGAGGCGATCGAGCGCGGCCTGCGGGTGATGGACACGACGGCCCTGTCGCTGTGCATGGACAATGCGCTTCCGATCTACGTCTTCGCGCTCACCGAGGGCAACATCCGGCGGGTTGCGCTCGGGGAGCGCGTCGGCACGATCATCTCGACACCGACGACCGGAGCGACCACCACATGATCGACGAACTCATCAAGGACGCGGCCTCGAGGATGGACAAGTCCGTCGAGGCGACCCACAACGAGCTGAACACGATCAGGACGGGCCGCGCCTCGGCTGCGCTCCTCGACCGGGTCACGGTCGACTACTACGGCCAGCCGACGCCGCTCAACCAGCTGGCGACGCTGAACGTCCCCGAGCCGCGCATGCTCACGGTGCAGCCGTTCGACCCCAGCTCGCTCGGCGCGATCGAGCGCGCGATCCAGGAGTCCGATCTCGGCCTGAACCCGGCGAACGACGGCAAGATCATCCGGCTCCCGATCCCGCAGCTGACCGAGGAGCGCCGGAAGGAGCTCGTGAAGGTCGCGAGGCAGATTGCGGAGGAAGGCAGGATCGCCGTGCGGAACGTCCGGAGGGACGTGATCCACCACCTCCAGGAAGAGCAAAGCGTCGGCGCCGACGAGGAGCACCGCGCCGAGGACCGCGTCCAGAAGCTGACGGACGAGCACGTGACCCGGATCGACGAGCTCCTGAAGCGCAAGGAAGCCGAGATCACAGAGGTGTAGATGGGCGTTCTCGCCCGCTTGCGGCGCCGGCCCGAGGGACAGCGCGAGCCCGCGGAGGTGCCGCGGTCGGTGGCGATCATCATGGACGGCAACAGCCGCTGGGCGGCCGAGCAGGGGCTCTCCGTCGCCGACGGCCATCGGGAGGGCACGCGGGCCCTGCGCCGGACCGTCGAGGCGGCGATCGACGTCGGCATCGAGTCCCTGACCGTCTACGCGTTCTCGACGGAGAACTGGCTCCGGCCGCCGGCGGAGGTCGACGCGCTGATGGAGATCTTCGGCGAGACGATCCGGCGCGAGCTCCCCGACCTGGCGGAGCAGGGCGTCCGGACGCGGTTCGTCGGGCGCCGGGACCGCGTCTCGCCCGAGCTTCAGGAGCAGATGGCCGAGCTCGAGAGGGAGACCGCTCACCGCGACCGCCTCGACCTCTGGATCGCGTTCGACTACGGCGGGCGGGCGGAGCTCGCCGAGGCGGCGAGGAGGATCGTCGAGGAGGGCCTGGGGCCGGAGGAGATCGACGAGGACGTGGTCGCGAGGCACCTGTACGCGCCGGAGCTTCCCGACCCGGACCTCCTGATCCGGACCTCCGGGGAGCTCAGGATCTCCAACTTCCTGCTCTGGCAGCTCGCCTACTCGGAGCTTGTCTTCACAGACCGGCGCTGGCCGGAGTTCGGGCCCGACGACCTTCGCGCCGCGGTCGCAGAGTACTCGGAGCGCCAGCGCCGCTTCGGCGGGCGATGACGGCGCTCGTCTCGCGGATCCTCGTCGCCGCGGCCTTGCTCCCGGTCGTCCTGCTGGTGATCTGGGGGGGCGGCTGGTGGCTCGTCGGCCTTGCGGTGGTGATCGCGCTGATCGCGCTCCACGAGCTCTATCTGATGACGCGCGAGCTGCGTCCGGTGCTCCTGGCCGGGTACCTCGGGACGCTTGCGACGCTGATCGGAGCCGCGTGGGGGCCGGAGTGGGCGCTCGCGGGCTTCTTCTCGACCCTGCCGCTCGCCTTTCTCTTCAAGGTGGCCGGCGGGTCGATGCCGACGGCGGCCTCCATCGCCGTCACCGTGCTGGGCGCCGCCTGGATCGGTCTCGGGCTCGCGCATCTCGTCCTCATCCGCGAGCTGCCCGAGCACGGCGACCTGGCGCTCTTCACGTTGGTGCTCGCCGTCTTTGCCTCCGACACCGCCGCGTACGCCGCCGGCCGCCTGATCGGGCGGCACAAGATGGCGCCGCAGACCTCGCCCGGCAAGACGTGGGAGGGCTTTGCCGCCGGGTCGATCCTCGCCGTGCTCGTCCCGTTCTTCGCGCTGTACGAGGAGAACTTCGTGACCGTTCCGGAATCCCTCGTGCTCGGAGCCGCGATCGCGGTCGTCGCGCCCATCGGCGACCTCTTCGAATCGGCGCTCAAGCGCGACGCGCGGGTGAAGGACAGCGGGCGGCTGCTGCTCGGCCACGGCGGCATGCTCGACCGCGTGGACGCCTTTCTCTTCACCGGCGTTGCGGTGTACTACCTGCTACTTGCCTTCGGCGCGGCATGATTCCGTGATGAAACGCGTTGCAGTCCTGGGCGCCACGGGGTCGATCGGGCGCCAGGCGCGTGACGTGATCGAGCAGCACCCTGCGCTCGAGCTCGTCGCTGCGTCCTCCGGCTCGCAGCCGCTCGACGGCGTGGCGCCCCTGACCCAGGTCGGCGGCGACCCCGTGGAGCTGCTGGAGCAGGCCCAGCCGGACGTCGTCCTGAATGCCGTCGTCGGCTTTGCGGGCGTCCGCGCGACGCTGTGGACGCTCGAGCGAGGTCTCGACCTCGCGCTCGCGAACAAGGAGAGCCTCGTCGCCGCCGGCGAGCTCGCCCTCGCGGCGTGGAAGCGGGGAGGAGGGCGCCTCCTACCCGTGGACAGCGAGCACTCGGCGCTCTACCAGTGCCTCGAAGGTCGCGCCCTGGAGACCGTGGACTCGGTCGTGCTGACCGCCTCGGGCGGCGCGTTCAGAGGACGCAACCGATCGGAGCTCGAGGACGTAACACCGGACGATGCGCTCGCCCATCCGACCTGGAGCATGGGACCGAAGATCACCGTCGACTCGGCGACGCTGGCGAACAAGGGCCTCGAGGTCATCGAGGCCCATTTCCTCTTCGGCCTGCCGTACGAGCGGATCGAGGTCGTCGTCCAGCCGACGTCGGTGGTGCATGCACTCGTGCGCTTCCGCGACGGCGCCGCGCTGGCGCACGTGGGCTACCCGGACATGCGCGTCCCGATCTCGTTTGCCCTCACGTATCCCGACCGTTCCGCGGTCGACCTTCCGCGCCTCGACCTCTCCTCGGGCCTCGTCCTGGAGTTCGAGCCGGTCGACCACGAGGCATTTCCGATGCTGGGGCTCGCGCGCCGCGCCGGCGAGGGGGGCGGAACCCATCCGTGCGTGTTCAACGCCGCCAACGAGGTCGCCGTCGCGGCGTTCCTCGCCGGACGCCTGCCGTTTCTCGGGATCCCGGAGGTCGTGGAGCGGGCGCTCGAGGCCGCCGACGGCGCGCCGGTCCGCGACGTCGACGAGCTCGTCGCCGTCGACGCCGACGCCCGGCGGCTCGCGGAGCAGGCGCTGGTGACCGCATGAACAGCCTGATCGCGATCCTCGGCCTCGCCTTCCTCGTCCTCGTGCACGAGGCGGGCCACTTCTACACCGCGCGTGCCGTCGGCATGCGGCCGCGGAAGTTCTACATCGGGTTCCCGCCGGCGATCGCGAAGGTCCGGCGCAGCGGCATCGAGTACGGGATCGGCGCGATCCCCCTCGGCGGCTACGTGAAGATCCCGGGGATGCATCGACCGGCGCCGTCCGAGGTCGACGCGCACTTCGGCCGGGCGATCCAGGAGGCACCGCAGCTCATCGGGCCGGCGGAGCGGCTCAAGCGGCTCTTCGCGGAGGGCGACTTCGACGGGGCCGCGGGTGCGCTGAAGGCGCTCGAGCGGGCGGCCCAGGACGCAGACCTCACGCCTGCGGCCCAGAAGGGCATCGAGCGGGGCGTCACGGAGATCTCCGACTCGCTGGGCCGCGACGCCTACTGGCGCCAGCGGACGTGGAAGAAGGTCGCCGTGATCGGCGCCGGGCCCGGCACGAATCTCGTCTTCGCCATCCTCATGTTCGCCCTGCTCCTGTTCCTCGGCCCCGGACGGGCCACGACGACGGTCGACGAGGTGGAGAGCCAGATCGCTCCGGGGAAGCCGACGCCGGCCGCGCAGATCGGCCTCCGGCCGCGCGACCGGATCCTCGCCGTCAACGGGACGCCGGTGGACGCCTCCAAGATGTTCCAGCTGATCGTCGACTCGAACGGCGAGCCGGTCACCGTGACCGTCCAGCGGGACGGCCGGCGGGTCGTGCTCGGCCCCGTGCGGCCGTTCAAGGACACCGACGGCACGTACCGCATCGGGTTCCGGCCGCGGTTCGAAGATCTCCCGGCCTCGACGGCGGTCACCGAGTCGTTCCGGCTCACGTGGCTGATCACGAAGGAGATCGGCGGCGTGCTCGGGCGGCTCGTCCAGGGCTCGGGCCGGGAGGAGATCTCGAGCCCGATCGGCATCGTGCGCGGCTCCTCCGACGCTCTGGACCGGGGGTGGGAGACGTATCTCTGGGTGCTGGGCCTGATCAGCCTCTCGCTCGCCCTCCTGAACCTCCTGCCGCTCTTACCGCTCGACGGAGGTCACATCGCGTTCTCGATCATCGAGGGCGTCCGCGGCCGGGCGGTCGGCAGGGAGGTGTACGAGCGCGTCTCGGTGGTGGGCATCGCGCTCGTGCTGATGCTCTTCTTCATCGGGCTCTCGAACGACATCGGCGGTCGGACGGGCGGGTAGTAGTAAGGCGGCGCTTGCGACGCCGACGAGGCCATGCCGGCTTCGCCGGCGTGGCCGGTGGCTTTGCGCGGCTAGACTCGGACCGTGGGCTCCGAGCTCAGCGTCAAGGTAGGCAACGTCCGGATCGGCGGCGGCGCGCCCGTCGTCGTCCAGTCGATGACGCTCACGCCCACGCGCGACGTCGCCGCCACGACGGCGCAGATCGCGGCGCTCGCCTCCGCGGGCTGCGAGCTCGTTCGCTGCGCGGTCCCGAAGACCGAGGACGCCGAGGCGCTGAAGATGATCGTCCGGCTCTCGCCGCTCCCCGTCATCGCCGACATCCACTTCAACGCGAGCCTGGCGCTGCGGGCGATCGACGCGGGCGTGGCGGCCGTGCGGATCAACCCGGGCAACATCGGCGGGCCCGAGCGGGTCGCCGACGTGGTGCTGGCCGCCAAGCGCGCAGGGATCCCGATGCGGATCGGCGCGAACTCCGGATCGCTTCCGAAGCACCTGCTCGGCCTCGCGCAGGAGGATCAGGCCGAGGCGCTCGTCGCGGCTGCGCTGGAGGAGGTCGAGCTGCTCGAGAAGCTCGAGTACCGCGACTTCAAGATCTCCGTGAAGGCCACGCACGTGCCGACGATGATCCGGGCGTACCGGATGCTCGCCGCCCGCGTTCCCTACCCACTTCACCTCGGGGTCACGGAGGCGGGGACGCCCTACACGGGCTCGATCAAGAGCGCAGTCGGCATCGGCTCCCTGCTCGCCGACGGGATCGGGGACACGATCCGGGTCTCGCTGACCGCCGACCCGGTCAAGGAGGTCGAGACGGCGTGGGAGATCCTCAAGGCGCTCCACCTGCGTGAGCGGGGCCCGGTGATGATCGCCTGCCCGTCGTGCGGCCGGGACAACGTCGGCGTCCAGAACCTTGCAGAGGTCGTCGAGGAGCGCCTTCGAGACTACGCCGAGCCGTTCGAGGTGGCGGTCATGGGCTGCGCGGTCAACGGGCCCGGGGAGGCCGGAGATGCGGACTTCGGGATCGCGGGCGGCCGGGACGTCGGGTTCCTCTACGCCCACGGACGGGTGCTGAAGAAGGTCTCCTCCGACATCCTCGTCGACGAGCTCTTCCACGAGATCGACAGGTGGATCGCCGAGGGCATGCCGCGCCCGAAGCGCCTGAAGATGGCCAAGCCGGCGGCGCTGGCCATGGCCGAAGCGTCCCTGATCCCGGTCGAATAGTGGTGCCTCGGCAGAGGCACGCGTGATCGCCCGGGCGTCTCGGCTCCATCTGCCGACCCTGCGCGACGATCCCGCCGAGGCGGAGGCCGTCAATCACCGGCTGCTCGTTCGCGGCGGCTTCGTCCGCCAGCTCAGCGCCGGCCTCTGGACGTTCCTCCCGCTCGGATGGCGGGTGCACCAGCGGGTCGTCCAGATCATCCGCGAGGAGATGGACGCGATCGGCTCCCAGGAGCTGCTCGGGCCGGTGCTGACCCCCGCCGAGCTGTGGATGAAGAGCGGGCGCTACGAGATCCCCGAGGTCTTCAAGATCACGGACCGGGGCGGCCGGCCCTTCGTCCTCCCGATGAGCCACGAGGAGACGATGGCCCACCACGCGCTCGAGATTCAGTCCTACAGGGAGCTTCCGCAGCTCTGGTACCACTTCCAGACGAAGGACCGGGACGAGCCCCGGCCGCGCGGCGGGCTGATCCGCATGCGCGAGTTCATCATGAAGGACTCGTACTCGTTCGACCGGGACGAGGCCGGGCTGGACGAGAGCTTCGAGAAGAACCGCGGGGCGTACCACCGGATCTTCGAGCGGTGCGGGCTGGAGGTGCACGCGGTCGAGGCCGAGTCCGGGATGATGGGGGGCAGCGAGAGCGTCGACTTCCTCGCGCCGGCCGGCTCGGGTGAGAACACGCTCGTCCAGTGCGAGAACGGCGACTACTCGGCGGACATCGACATCGCACGTGCCGTCCCGCGCGCCCCGGAGTTCCCTGCGCGGCTCGACGCTCCGGAGGAGGTCGACACCCCGGGCGTCACGACCATCGAGGGGCTTGCCGAGCTGCTCGGCATCGACGCAGCGGCGACCTCGAAGGCGATGCCGGTCGTGAAGGCGGACGGCACCCTCGTCCTTGCCCTCGTTCGGGGCGACGACCGCCTGAGCGAGTCCAAGCTCCTGAGCATCTTCTCGAGCGACTTCCGCCCGGCCGAGGAGGAAGAGATCCGCGCGGCGTTCGGCGCCGGTGGGGGGTCCATCGGGCCTGTCGGCGTCCAGGTGGAGGTGATCGCGGACGAGACGCTCCGCGAGGGGCAGTTCGTCGCGGGGGCGAACCGGGACGGCCGCCACCTCCGCGGCGTCGAAGCCGGCCGCGACTACCAGCCGCGGTTCGCGGATCTCCGCGAGCCGAGGGAGGGCGATGCGTGCCCGGTCTGCGGCGGACGCCTGTCGTTCACCCCGGCGATCGAGGTCGGTCACATCTTCAAGCTCGGGACGTTCTACTCGGAGCCGTTCGGCGCCACGTACCTCGACGAGTCCGGAAAGGAGCGGCCGATCGTGATGGGCAGCTACGGGATCGGCCCGGCTCGGATCATGTCCTCGGCGGTCGAGCAGCACTACGACGAGCAGGGGATCTCGTGGCCGCCGAGCATCGCGCCGTACGACGTCCACGTGGTCGTGCTCGGCGGGGTGGAGGCGCAGGCGGACGAGGTCGCCGGCGTGCTCGAGGAGGCGGGGCGGAGCGTGCTCCTCGACGACCGCGATCAGCGGCCGGGCGAGAAGTTCGCCGATGCCGACCTCATCGGTTGCCCGACGCGCATCACGGTGGGGAAGAAGACACTCGAGGACGGAATGGTCGACCTTCGCGACCGCCGGACGGGCGACGAGCGACGCGTCCCCGTCGCCGAAGTTGGAAACTAGGTACTAATAGGTCCTTGGCCCGTCGCCGCAGATTCAGCACGGAGCCGTTCGGGCCCACGCTCGAGCGGCTGATGCAGGAAAAGGGGGTCACCTACCGGGCGCTCGCGGATCAGACCTCGCTCTCGGCGGGCTATCTGAACCACCTCGTCCACGGCAACCGGCCGGTCCCCTCGGACGAGATCGTCCGCAAGCTCGCGAAAGCGCTCGGCGTCGAGCCGGAGCACTTCCGGGAGTACCGCCTGCGGCTGATCACGCAGAAGCTCGAGCAGATGCCGGAGCTGATCGACCGGCTCTACAGGCGACTCGAACGCTGACGGCCGTTCGGGGGCGGGCCGAGCTCGTCCTCGCCGTTCGCTTCCCGGCGGCGCTTCGCACGGCCCTTGACCTCCTCGAGAAAGCGCTTTGTCTGCTCTTCGAGTTCGTTCGTCACGAACTCGCCCGGCGGCTTCTTCACGTCGGCTTCCTCGTCGTTGCGCGGTTTTCGGGTGTCCTTCGAGTTTTCCACAGGGATGTGGATATCTTCGGTGCTGGCAACGTCCGTGCCCGAGCCATCTTCAGGGGTCCGCAGAGGAGGGCTGTGGACAACGGGGAGTCGGTGTACGACTCCGAATTCAAGACGCTCCGGGCCCTGTGCGCTTGCGTCGACCGGAGGTAAATCGTGCGCTCTTTCCGCGAAATTCGTCCCGCCGTCCGGACGGGTGACGCGCCGGCGGCGTTTGCCGGCAAGCGGCCGCGGAAAGCCGTGAAGAAGATGGCCGAGTCGAACCACGACGTCGCCGTCGTCGGGGCGGGGCAGGCGGGCCTGGCCATGGGGCGGGCCCTGGCCGGTCAGGGCAGGCGGTTCGTGATCCTCGAGTCGGCGGGCTCCGTCGGCCCGGCGTGGCGCGGCCGCTGGGACTCCCTGACGCTCTTCACACCACGGCGCTACAGCGGGCTCCCGGGACTCTCCTTCA
>DASTWB010000191.1:0-6840 GCA_035758725.1 Gaiellaceae bacterium | reverse complement strand
ACTTCGACCAGACGCTCCAGGGGTCCCTGAAGCTCGCGGCCGAGGAAGATCCGAACGAGCCGGCCTAGCCGGGCTTCTTCGTCCTGACGACGAGGCGCGTCTCTCGCGAGAGGGGCGTGCCCTCGTAGTCGCCGTAGCACTCGCTCTCGGCGAAGCCGACGTCGGCGAGCAGCCTGACGAGCTCGGTGGCCGTGTAGACCCGGACCCGGAAGGTGATGCTGCGACGCTCCCCGACCGCGAGGTAGGTGTGGTCGGTCTCGATCTCGCCGGCGACGGGGTCGAACCGGCGCTCCTCGAGGAGCACGGCGTCGTCGGCGAGCGGGTCCCAGCCGCGTTCCTGGAAGATGTGCATCAGGCGGTCGCGATGCAGGGTCTCGACCACGAGCGACCCGCCGGGCCGCAGAACGCGCAGGTACTCCGAGAACGCCTGACGGTCACCCTCCTCGCCGCGGTAGCCGATCGACGTGAAGAGGCAGAGGACGGCGTCGAAGCGCTCGTCCTCGAACGGGAGCTCCCGGAAGTCCGCCTGCACCCACTGCGGCCACTCGACGTCGCCCGTGATCCGGCGGGCTTCGGCCAGCTGGACGTCCGACCGGTCGACGCCGGTGACGCGAAAGCCGAGCTCCGCGAGCGGGCGGGCGTGGCGGCCGAATCCCGTCGGCGCGTCGAGGATCTCCGCCGGCGGCTCGACGCCCGCGAGCGCCGCCGCCTGCTGGGCCTCCTCCGCTGAGTCCCGCTCGGCGAGCCCGAACGAATAGGTCTGCAGGTAGACCTCGTCGAACATCTCGTCCCAGGTCTCGTCGGACGTGATCCTCGGCATCAGCCGACCCGATGGGTGACGCCCACTGCCGCCCCGGTCTCGTCGCGCCGCTCCAGGTACCGGTCGTAGGCCTCGATCAACGCGTCTGCGTTCGAGAGCCGCGGTTTCCAGCCGAGGATCCGCTCCGCCCGGGAGACGTCCACGAACGAGTCGCGGTGAGCCGTCCTGTAGTGCCACTCGACGAGCGGGGAGACGCCGGCGAGCTCGAGGGCGCGAAGGGCGAGCTCGGCGGGCCTCGCCGGCACGGGCGCGAGGCGGCTCTTCGACCCGGCGTGGTCGATGAGGGCCTGGAGGTCGGAGCGGACGGTTCCGAACTCCTTCGCGCCGACGTTCAGGGTCTCGCCGGCCGCGGCACGCTTGCTCGCCGCGAGCACGATCGCCTCTACGAGGTCCCCGACTGCGAGCAGCTGGTAGCGGTTCGAGCCGTCGCCCAGCGTGAAGATCCGGCGCCCCTTGCGGACCCGGTCGAAGAGGATCTCGAAGGCGCCGAGGCGCTCCGGGCCGACGAAGGGCCTGGGCCGGACGATCACGCACTCGAGGCCGCGCCGCATGAAGGCCCGGCAGGCGTCCTCGGCTGCGATCTTGGACTCACCGAAGAAGCCGACGCCGAGCAGCGGGTCGTCCTCCTCGATTGGAGCCTTGTCCGGAACGCCGTAGACCGCGGCGGACGAGACGAACACGACGCGCCTGACCCCGGCCTCGGCGGCGGCCGACAGGAGGGTCAGCGAGCCGTCGACGTTGGCGGACTCGATCTCCGCGCGCGGCCCGCGCATCGGTTGCACCGTGGCGGCGTGCACGAGGATCCGCGCCCCCTCGACCAGCTCCCGCGCGGCCGCCTCGTCGCGAATGTCCCCGCGGATCTCCCGGACCCGGCCCTCGAGCTCCGGCTCGTCCAGCGCGACGAGGTCGAGCGAGCGCGCCTCGTGGCCGTCTGCGAGGAGGCGCCGCGCGACGTGCAGGCCGAGGGACCCCGCGCCGCCTGAGATCGCCCAGACCATGGGCCGAGGTTATTCGTACTGCAGCGCCTGGAGCACGTTGAGGCGCGCGGCCCGCCGTGCGGGGAGGATCGCCGCCACCACGCCGACGACGACCGCGACGATCGCGAACACGATCAGCGACGCGAGCGGCACGGCGTAGCGGACCTCGTACTGCTCGAGCGCCCGCGTCACGAGCGCGGCGAGGAACATCCCGAGGGGCAGCCCGATCGCCGCGCCGATCAGCGCGGTGATCACGCTCTCGGTGCCGATCATCGTCCGGGCCTGCCACCGCGTCATCCCGACCGCACGCAGCATCCCGAGCTCCCGCGTGCGCTCGAAGACGGCGAGCGCGAGGGTGTTGATCATGCCGAAGATGCTGATGATCACCGACAGCGCGAGGAGCACGTAGAGCATGGTCAGGAACTGGTTGAAGTCCTCGTCCTGCTCGGTGATCCACGCCTCGCGGGTCTGCACCTTCGCGTCGGGGAAAGTGGCGAGCGCAGTCTCGAGCGGCTGCTCCGCGGCGTCGCTCGGCTCGCCCGGGACGTTGATGAACGTGAACTGGTTCCGCGGGCGGTCGTAGAGCTCGTCGAACGTCGCCTTCGCGATGCTCACCGAGCCGAGCAGCTGGTAGAAGGGCGGCGGATCGTAGGTGGCCGTGACCTCCAGGGTGGCGTCCCGCCCGGCACCGGAGAGGAGGTCGAACCGGTCGCCGATCTTCAGGTGGTGGTCCTCGGCGAAGTCCTTGTCCACGATCGCGCCGAATCGGCCGAGCTCGCCGAGCGCCGCGTCCGAGCCGTCCGCCCAGTCGAAGTTGTAGACCTGGCTGATCCGGTCGGGGTCGATCCCGGTGACGTACTTGTCGGTTCCGGCCACTTTCCCCACCTCTGCGCGAACGCTCGTCGCCACTTCGACGCCCGGCGCCTTCTCCGCCGCGTCGCCGGCGCCCGAGACGAAGGGCGTGAACCCGTCCTGCGAGGTCACGACGTAGTCGGCGGCGATCTGCTCCTCGATCGCGCCGCGGTTGGAGGCCTTCATGCCGTTGGAGAGGACGGCGACGAAGGTCACGAGCGCGAGGCCGATCATCAGCGCCGCCGCCGTGGCGGCCGTCCGGCCGGGGTTGCGGAGCGTGTTCCTCCTCGCGAGGAAGCCTGAGACGCCCGCCAGCCGCTCGCCCGGCACGCCGACGACGGCGGCCAGCGGCCGCACGAGCTTCGACGAGATCATCGCCACGCCGACGAACAGGAGCAGCACGCCGAAGGCGACCGAGAGCAGGCGCGACCCGATGGCGAGGTTCTCCGTGAAGGCGCCCCGTCCGAGCAGCGCGAGCGCGAGCGCGAGAATCACGAGGGCGACGTACGGCGTGTAGCGCGCGAAACGGCCGCGCGGCAGCTCGGCGCCCTCCCGCACCGCCAGGATCGGAGAGACGCGCGTGGCGCGGATCGAGGGGACGAACGCGGCGAGGACGGTGACGACGATCCCGATCACGAACGCGAAGAGGACGGTGCGGGGCGCGATCACCATGTCGGCGGTCGGCAGGTCGAGGTCGAGCACCCCGAACAGCCAGTCGAGGCCGTACGCGAGGCCGACGCCGAGGAGGAACCCGATGATCGAGGCGACGAGGCCGATGACGAAGGCCTCGAGCAGCACGGCGCGGCGGATCTGCTTGCGCGACGCGCCGATCGTCCGCAGCGTCGCGAGCTCGCGCGTCCGCTGGGCGACCGTGATCGACATCGTGTTGAAGATGACGAAGGCGCCCACGAAGAGCGCGACGGCGCCGAAGGCGAGCAGGAAGTAGCGGATGAAGCTCGTGAACTCGGAGACCTCCTTCGACTGCTCGTTCGCCTCCTCGGTCCCGGTCCGGACCTGCGCCGTCGGCGGGAGGACCGGCTTGATGTCCTCGACGAGCTGCTCGGGTGAGACACCGTCCTTCGCCGCGACCGAGATCGCGTCGAACTGGCCCTTCCGCTCGAGCAGCTCCTGCGCCGTCGGGATCGTGAAGACGGCGAAGGTCGCCGTCCCGAGGGAGCTGACGCTGCCGTACTGGGCCACACCGGAGACGCGGAACTCGCGGACCGGCTTGAGCGTGGCGATCTTGACCGTGTCACCCACGCCGTAGCCCTGCTCGTCGGCGGTCGTCGCGTCGATCACGACCTGGTCGGACTGTCGCGGCCACGCGCCCTCGACGAGCTTCAGCGGGTTGAACTGCGCCTGCGCAGGGTCGATCCCGAAGCCGAACGACGGCGCGCCCTGGGTGTTGATGGCCTTGCCGTCGGGCTTGAGGATCTTCGTCGCCATCTCGTCCAAGACGCTGCCGGTTGCCGCCTCGACGCTGTCGAGTCCACGGACCCGGTCGAGCACGCCTTCCGGGACGGACGGCGAAGCGGCGGTGGTGCCCTCGAACGAGATGTCCGGCGCCTTGCCGCTGATCGCCGCGTCGGTGTTCGCGTACGACTCCGAGAAGATCGCGTCGAACGCCTTGTCGATCGTGTCCGTGAGGACGAAGGTGCCGCTGACCATCGCCACGCCGAGCACGACGGCGAGCGCAGTCAGTGCCGCACGGAACTTCCGTCCCGCGAGCCCCCTGAGCGCGACGCGGATCACGTCAGGGTGACTTCGCGGATCGTGTTGAGAATCTCCTCCTCGCCGCAGCTGCCGAGATCCTTGACGATCTCGCCGTCGGCGAGGAAGAGGATGCGGTCGGCGGAGGCGGCGGCACGGGTCTCGTGCGTCACCATCACCATCGTCTGCCCGTAGTTCTCGACCGACTCGTGGAGCAGGTCGAGGATCTCGCCGCCGGTCTTGGAGTCGAGGTTGCCGGTCGGCTCGTCGGCGAAGACGACCGTGGGCCGGGAGACCAGGGCGCGGGCGATCGCGACGCGCTGCTGCTGGCCGCCGGAGAGCTCGGAGGGCCGGTGCGTCAGCCTGTCGCTGAGCCCGACGCGCTTGACGAGATCCTGGAAGAACCCCCTGTCGGGCTTCGTGCCGGCGAGCGCCAAGGGAAGCGTGATGTTCTCCTCGGCGGTGAGCATCGGGAGCAGGTTGAAGAACTGGAAGATGAACCCGATGTGCTCGCGTCGGATCTTGGTGATGTCCTTGTCGCTCAGCTGGCCGAGCCGGGTGCCGGCGATGGTGACGTAGCCGCCGGTCGGCCGGTCGAGCGCGGCCAGGATGTGCATCAGCGTCGACTTGCCGGAGCCCGACGGCCCCATGACCGCGGTCAGCTTTCCCCGCTCGACGTCGAGCGAGACGCCGCGCAGCGCGTCGACGGCCGCGTCGCCCTCGCCGTAGCGCCTCTGGATGTCGTGCGCGGTGACGACGGCGCCGTCACGCGATCCGTCCTGCGAAGCCTCCAAGACCCTCCTCCGACCGTGAAGTTAGTGGATACTAGCTCCGAGGGAAGGTAGAGAAACCTGCAGGCTCAGTCAAGCCGGGTCGGCCGGGATCGCGCGCAGGGGCGAACGACCGCGCATCGGCGCGCCGTCCCCGTCCGGACGGGACAGCACGCCGGGCCGGCTCTCGAACGTCCCGCCTGGATCTCACCAGCCCACGCCAACGGCCGCGCCACTTGGCGCACTCTCGTTCCAATCGCCAGGTCTCCGAGAGCCGCGTCCGAGGGACAGTCCCTCGCGGCCCGGCGCTACGCGACGAGGAGGTCGCCTGGGCGGAGGCCGCGACGGGCCGACTCGCCGGCGGGCAGCTCGAGGACGGCCTTCGCGCCCTTGCGGCCGGCAGTGCGCCACGGGACGACGTCGTCGGCGATCCCGACGACCCGCCAGTCGCGGTCGAGGAAGACGGCGTCGATCGGAAACCGCATGAAGAAGGTGTGGATCGCCGAAGCCGGCCGAAGCAGGAGTCCCTCGCCCGGCCTCAGCTCGCTGCGTCCGAGGAGACCCTTCATGCGGGAGACCGGCGAGTCGGCCACGACGCACCGGTCGCAGACGACGTCGCCGTTCTCCCGCTTCAGGGTCACTTCACGCATGCACTCGTGGATGCAGCACCTTAGAACCCGGCGTGGATGTGGTCGTCGTGGTTGCTCATCGGGAACGACGGACCGCCCAGGCCGAGCAGGGAGATCAGCTGGTTCGGCCGAAGCTCCGCCGGCAGCAGGAGCATGTTCCGAACGGCCATCTCCGTGAGGCCGCCTGGCTCCTGGTTGCCCGCGATGCTCTTGCCCTCCAGGGCGGCGATGTCCACGGCCTGACCATAGGTGTGGGCCGAGACGACGCCGGGCCGGGAGAAGAACCGGTGCCCACTCGTCAGGGACGAGACCGTGACCTGCCCGTGCGCCTCGGCGAGGTATCGGATCAGGACGATCACGCGGACGTCGGTCTTGCCGGCGCGGATGTCCTCGCGGCCGCCGGGATAGATCGTCACGCGCTTGTCGTTGAGCAGCTTCTTCGCGAGCGTCGGCCGTGCCCACCGTAGGCCGCGGACGAGCGCCCGCAGGCCGACCGCGCGGTGGTACCGGGCGAGTGCGACCGTCCGGTCGGCGAAGGCCGTGCGGCCCTCGAGCGCCAGGGCGGCGTTCCACTCGTCCTTGCGTGCGCCGAGCCGGGAGAGGTTCTTCGCGAGCCGGTTGAGGCCTCGCTTTGTCGCCGGCACGGATCCCCGCTCGCCCCGGGCCCGGAGCACGCCGAGCACGAGCGACCAGTGGACGCCGGCGCGCGCCGACGCGTAGCGCAGGTTGCGCGCGAAGGGCTTCGTCAGCCGCTTCGACGGCGGGGTGGGATCGGGCAGGGCGCGATGGAGCCAGATCGTCGGCGCCATGCCGGGAAGGCCGACCTCGGGATCCGGACGCGTCTCGTGCTTGTGCAGGCGATCCTCGGACTGCGCCTCGATCACCGGCGGAGCGGGATCGGCCTTCGCAGGCCGGGCACTGCTCACCCGGCTGCGCACGGCGCCACGGAGCGACGGCGCCTGCACGCGCGACGTGCTCGAGCCTGCACCGTGGGACGCGACGTTCCCGGCGGCCGCGGCGATCGCAGCCGCCGTGCTGGGCGACGCTGTCTCGGGCGACGCGGTCTCGGGAGTCGACGCGGG
>DASTWB010000161.1:0-11562 GCA_035758725.1 Gaiellaceae bacterium | reverse complement strand
GCGATGCCCGCGATCCGCTCGCGCGCCTCGCGGATGTCAGCTGTGGTCGGGGCTGTTTCCGTCAGCTTCAACCTTGAACACCCGAATCATGATCTCCCGCACCGCCGTGAGCGGGTCGAGCTCGCGCCGCTGCACCTCGTCGAGGAGCCGCCGCAGCTCCGGATCGTCGGCAACCGCCTGCTCGAGATGGGTCTTCGCGCGCGCCGAGGCGACGGTGAAGACCTCGCCGGCGAGGTTCTTCCGCCGCCGCTCGTCGAGCAGGCCGTCGGACTCGAGGTGCTCGCGATGCGCGGCGATCTTCCCCCAGAGCTCCGGAATGCCCTCCCCCGTCACCGCCTCGGTGAGGACGATCGGCGGCTTCCAGTCGCTCTCTGTGTCCAGGGCGAGGATCGAGCGGACCTCGTTCAGCATCGTCTTCGCGGCCGGATGGTCCTTCTTGTTCACCACGATCACGTCGGGGATCTCCATGATCCCCGCCTTCAGCGCCTGCACCGAGTCACCCGACCCGGGCATGAGGACGAGCACGACCGTGTCCGCGACGCCGATGACCTCGATCTCGCTCTGGCCGGTCCCGACCGTCTCGAGGAAGACGAGGTCGCGGCCGGCGGCGTCGAGGACGAGCAGCGCCTGCAGCGTCGCTTCGGCGAGCCCGCCGAGATGACCGCGGGTCCCCATCGAGCGGATGAAGACGCCCGGGTCGAGGAAATGGTCGGAGAGGCGGATTCGGTCGCCGAGCAGCGCGCCCTTCGAGAACGGGCTCGACGGGTCGACGGAGATGACGCCGACGGTCTTTCCCTCCTCCCGGACATGCCGGACGAGCGCGCTGATCAGCGTCGACTTGCCGACTCCCGGCGGGCCGGTGATGCCGAGCGCGTACGCGCCGCCCGTCTCGGGGTAGAGCTGCCGGACCAGCTCGTAGGCGCGCGGGTCGGAGTTCTCGACGAGCGTGATCGCCCGCGCGAGCGCCCGCCTGTCGCCGCCGCGGACGCCCTCGAGCAGCGTTTCGGACGTCCATTCTTTCCTCCCGGCCACGGAGGGAAGCCTAGAGCCGCGCGGTTTCGACCTGCTCCGGCTCCGGCCGGGGAGGCTGGTCCGCGGCCGGCTGGAGCTTCGCGCTCACGCCGCGGGCGAGCACGAGGCCGACGAGCGCGGCGACCGCGGCGAGCGCGCCCGCGACCGCCCACACCGTCCGGGCGCCCAGCTCGTTCGTCAGCGGGCCGGCGGCGATCATCCCGACGCCGAGCACAACGTAGTTGGAGCTCATCAGCAGCGTGAAGGCGCGTCCCCGCAGCTCGTCCGGCGCTCCCCGCTGCACGAGGAGCGCGTTGCAGACGACGGCCGCGCCGTTCCCGGCTCCGGCGACCGCGACGGAGACGGCCGCGATCCAGACGTTCGGCGCGGCCGCCGCACCGACCATGCCGACGGCGACGAGCCCGATCGACGTCGAGTAGACGGTGGCGAGCGCGCGGTGCTCGAGCTGCGAGCCTGCGAGCAGGCTCCCCAGCGCGAGGCCGACCCCGGTCACGCCGACGAGCAGCCCGTAGCCGAAGTCGCCGGCGTCGAACGTCTCCTTCGCCAGCACGACCTCGGCGACGTTCGCGCCCGCCGTCGCGAGCATCACGACGTTCCAGGCGGCCAGGACGGTGAGCAGGGCCCGCGAGCCCTTCACCAGCGCGAAGCCGTCCGCGAGGTCGCGCCAGTAGCCGCGGCCGACCGCCTGGGCCTGCTGGAGCAGCCGGTCGGGGATGCCGGCGAGGAGAGCGGCCGAGACGAGGAACGTGACGGCGTTGAACCAGTAGGCGGCGTCGGGCCCGGTCGCGGCGACGAGCAGGCCGCCGAGCACGGGGCCGAGCGCCCAGGCGACGTTCTCGATCGTCTGGAGGAGCGAGTTCGCATGCGGGAGGTCCTCGTCCGGCAGCAGGTTGGGCAGCCCCGCGTAGAGCGCGGGCCGGAAGAACCCCGTGGCGAAGCCCGCGACGGCGGCGAGCCCGACGATGGCGCCGGCGCTGCCCGCGAACGGCAGGAGAGCGAAGATCCCCATTCGCAAGAGGTCGGACGCGATCATCAGCCGCCGCCGCGGCAGCCGGTCGACGAGCGACGACGCGGCGATCCCGATGAGGATCGCCGGCAGGAAGTCCGCGATCAGGAGCGCGCTCACCCAGACCGCGGACCCGGTCCGGTCGTAGACGTCGATCGTGAGCGCGACGAACGCGAGCCAGGTGCCGAACGCGGAGCCGACGGTCGCGAGTGCGAGCAGGCGGAAGCTCTGGACGTCCCGCAGAAGCGTGAACTGGCGGCTCAGCACTCTCTACCTCTACGGCAAACGGTACCGGCCTCGTTCGAAAGTACCTGGAAATTCACTCTTTCGAGTTAGGTCCTCGCGGGTTGGGCGACCCGGCCGAGCGCCTCCGCGAAGAGCGCGTTCTCCTCCGGCGTCCCGACGGTGACACGGATCGCACCGGGAGCGCCGAAGCCGGTCGTCGGCCGAACGATCACGCCCTCGCGCAACAGCTGCTCGAAGAGCGGCCTGGAGTCTTCGCCGACCTCGGCGAAGACGAAGTTCGCGACCGCAGGCCCGACCGGCTCGAAGCCGTGCTCCGCGAGTGCCCGCTCGATCGCCGGCCGGCCCTCGGCGTTGAAGCGGCGGCGCCGTTCGAGCTCGGCCGGGGCGCCGGAAGCCCCGAGGCTCGCGACCGCGGCGACCTGCGCCGCCGTCGAGATGTCGAACGCCCGACGGACCTTGCCGATCGCGGTGACGAGCTCGGCGGGCCCGACGCCGTACCCGACCCGCAGGCCGGCGAGGCCGAAGATCTTCGAGAACGTGCGCAGGACGATCGCCCGCCGGCCGGCCTTCACGTACTCCTCGATCCCGTCCGCGTAGTCCGGATCGTCGACATACTCGAAGTACGCCTGGTCGAGGACGGTCACGACGTCGTCCGGCACCCGCTCGAAGTAGTCGTCGAGCTCGGCGCGCGTGTTCATCGTCCCGGTGGGGTTGTTCGGGTGGCACACGTAGACGAGCTTCGTCCGCTCGGTGACCGCGGCGAGCATCGCGTCGAGGTCGTACCTGCCGTCGGCCAGCGGAATCGTGCGTGCGACGGCGCCGAGCTTCGTGGCGTCGATGACGTAGCTGGGGAAGCTCGGCCAGCCGCAGACGACCTCGTCCCCGGGGTCGAGGGAGATTTGCGAGAGCGCGTCGACGACGCCGTCCGCACCTGCTCCGAGGGCGATCTCCTCGAAGCGCACGCCGTGCCTCTCGGCGAGCGCCGTCCTGAGCCGGTAGCCGCCGCCGTCCGGGTAGCGGTTGAGGTCCGGCCCGGTCGCGGCGAGCGCCTCCAGCGCTTCCGGGAATGGCCCGAAGGGTCCTTCGTTCGAGGCGAGCTTGATCACGCGCTCGAGGCCGAGCTCGCGCTGGACCTCCTCGACCGGCTTGCCCGGCTCGTATGGCACGAGGTCGCGCACCGCCGGCTTGAAGAAGCTGTCCGCGATCTCGGCGAACGAGGGCACGCACGGAATCTAGTGGACGTCAGTCGACGTCGAGGGCCATGAGGATCGCGTCGACGTACTCCTCCCCCCGGCGGTAGTGAGCTCGCCGCAGCCCCTCCCGTCGGAAGCCGAAGGTCTCGTAGAGCGCGATCGCCGCCTCGTTGTGCGGGAAGACGTGCAGCTCGAGCTTCCTGACCCCCGAGACGCGGGCCCACTCGACGGCCTCCTGCAACAGCGCCTTGCCGACGCCTCGTCGCCGGTAGCCGGCCGCCACCATCAGGCCGAGGTCGGCCACGTGCCTGCTCGCCGGGTGCGGGTCGCGGCCGAGGGAGAGCCGGCCCACGATCCCCTCGGGAAGCTCGGCCACCAGCACGGCAGCGTCGCTGTACCGCCGGAGCGCGCGGAGGAAGCGCCGCTCCTCGCCCGGCGTTCGCCAGGTCCCGTCCGAGATCAGCCAGCCCTCGGGCTCCGAGGCCACGGCCTCGGCGAGCTCGACGAGCGCCCCGGCGTCGCCGGGATGCGCCCGCCGAACCACGAGCGGCTCACTCATCGACGACGATGCCGTGGCCTCCTCGGCGGAGGTCTCCGGCCGCGTCCAGCGTGCCGTCCGGGCGGACCTCGACTGCCGCGGCGCCGCCGAAGTAGAGGTTCCTCCGCCGCCAGCGGACGACGTCGTAGCCGCGCCGCTCGAGCTCGTCCAGCTCGGCCGGGTCGGAGCCGCCTTCGCAGTGGACGTGGCCGTCGTCGAGGTGGACGCGGGGCGCGGCGATCGCCTCGCCGACGGGGAGCCCGTGTCCCAGCGAGTTCACCACGATCTGCAGAATCGCACCCCGCAGGCGGGCCGAGCCCGCGCTTCCGACGACGAGGCGCGGGCGACCGTCCTCGAGGACGAGGGACGGCGCCATCATGCTCGTGAGCCTGCCACCCGGCCGTCGCCGGCGCCGGGCCAGGTTGAGGTGGTGCTCGCCGAGCATGTTGTTCAGGTGCACGCCGGTCGTGGGCACGATCACTCCGGAGCCCGAGCCGGTCGACGCGGTCAGCGACGCGGCGTTTCCGCGCGTGTCCACCACCGAGATGTGGGTCGTCCGCGAGAGCTCCGCGGGCTCCGGCACGACCGGGGGCCGGCCGTCCGCCAGGCGGGCGGTCGCCGCGGCGACCCGGCGCTCGTCGTAGAGCTCGCGGGCGAGGCCACCGCCGTGCAGGAGACGCGCGAAGCCCGGGCCGCGCGCCAGTGCCTGCTCCCCCATCACGCCGACGAGGCGACCGATGGCGTCCGCGCTCCCCGCCGGGCCTCCGAGGCCGGCGCGGTCCAGCAGGAGCAAGCCGTATGCGATCAGGATCCCGCCCGTCGAGGGCGGCGGGTTCGACACGAAGCGCCGTCCGAGGAAGTCGGCGGCCACCGGCCGCCGCCAGATCACCCGGTAACGTCGAAGGTCTTCCCGCGTGAGCGCGCCCCCGCCGGCGCGGATCGTGTCGACGATCCGCTCGGCGAGGGGCCCGTCGTAGAACGCCGCCGCACCGCCCCCGGCCAGGAGCTCGAGGGTCGACGCGAGGTCGCTCATCACCAGCCGGTCGCCGGCCACCAGGCGCTCGCCGCTCGGACCGTAGAGCGCGCGGCCGGAGTCGGTATGGCGGAGGATGACGTCGAGGATTGCGTGCAGGTAGCCCTGCTCCCGTGTGAGCACGACTCCGCTCCGGGCAAGGCTGATCGCCGGCTCGAACAGCGTCGCCCAAGGCACCCGGCCGTAGGCCCGATGGGCGCTCTCGAGCCCTGCGACGACCCCCGGCACCGCGACCGACGGGCAGCCGACGCCGAACGCCTGGGTGCTCGAGCTGTCGAAGTCGACGTCGATCGTCTCCATCTCCGCGATCGCGTCGCCCGCGAGCCCGGCGCCCGGGACCGAGACGAAGAAGTCGAGGAGCCGCGAGCGCCCCTCCCTCGCACGGTGGACGAGCAGGAAGCCGCCCCCACCCGGACCGGTCAGCGGGCTCTCCGCGACCCAGGAGACGAACGCGGCGGCGAGGCAGGCGTCGACGGCGTTGCCCCCGGCGGCGAGCACGCGGGCTCCCGCTTCCGCCGTCAGCGGATGGCCGGCTGCGATCGCGCCCTTCACGGCGCGGCGGTCAGCTCTGGAGGAACGAGGGCGGCTCGAGCGGGTCCTCGGGCGTGGAGCTCCGCGGCGAGACCGGCCGCGATCCGCCGCGCTGGCCGACCCCGGTGACGATGACCGTCACCCAGACCTGGCCCTCGAGGCGCTCGTCGACCGTCGCGCCGAAGATGATGTTCGTCTCGTCGGTCGAGGCGCCGCGAATCACCTCCGCGGCCTCGTTGACCTCGTACAGCGAGAGGTCGTTGCCGCCGGCGATCGAGAGCAGGATCCCGCGCGCGCTGACGAGCTCGGTGTCGACGAGCGGAGAGCGGAGCGCCCGCTCCGCCGCCTCGACGGCCCGGTTCTCGCCCGTCGCGAAGCCGATCCCCATCAGCGCCGTTCCCGCCCCGTGCATGATCGTCCGGACGTCCGCGAAGTCGACGTTGATCAGGCCGGGCTCGGTGATCAGGTCGCAGATCCCCTGCACGCCCTGCCGCAGGACGTCGTCGGCGATCTTGAAGGCGTCGAGCATCGACGTCTTCTTGTCGAGGACCTCGAGGAGGCGCTCGTTCGGGATCACGATCACGGTGTCGCAGGCCTCTCTGAGCGTGTAGACGCCCTGCTCCGCCTGCGAGCGGCGCTTCGTGCCCTCGAAGCGGAACGGCATCGTCACGATCCCGACCGTGAGCGCGCCCACCTCGCGGGCGATGCGGGCCACGACCGGAGCGGCACCGGAGCCGGTGCCGCCGCCTTCGCCCGCGGTGACGAAGACCATGTCCGCGCCGCGCAGCGCTCTCTTGATCTGGTCGTAGGCCTCCTCTGCGGCACGGCGCCCGATGTCGGGCTCGGCGCCGGAGCCGAGGCCGCCGGTCAGCTCGCGGCCGATGTGGATCTTCACCTCGGCGTCGCTGAGGGCGAGCTGCTGGAGGTCGGTGTTGACGGCGACGAACTCGACGGCGGCGAGGCCCGCGTCGATCATGCGGTTGACGGCGTTGAGGCCCGCTCCGCCGACCCCGACGACCTTGATGTCCGCCAGGTACGCCGAGTCCGCGTGCGGTGCCCGGTGGAGGCGCGGCGGAGGCTCGGGCAAGGGCTCGAGCAAGCGGGCGATCCCACGGTCCGGCGACGGCTCGCGCGGCTGGACCGGCTCGACCGGCTGAGGCCGCGCCGGCGGCGCCGCGTTTTCCTGCTCGGGCTCGGGCGCGACCTCGAGCACGGGCGGCGGGTGCTCGACCGTCTCCTCGAGCGGCTCGCCCGGAACGACCTTTCCTTCCTTCTCGGCTTGACGCTGCGCCGCCTCGGTCGCACGGAAGAGCTCCGCGAGCGGGCCCTCACGCATGCTTGCGCGCTTTCGCGCCATTGAGCACCTCCTTCGCGAGCTCGCGGTACGCCTCTGCGGCGTTGCCGGTGGGGTCGTACTTGAGCACGGAGCTGCCCTTCACGGGCGCCTCGGCGTACCGGACCGTCTTCTTGATCCGCGTCTTGAAGACGAGCTCCCCGAAGTTCTCCTGGAGGATCTCGACCGCCTCGCGCGCGTGGAGCGTCCGCCCGTCGTACATCGTCGGCAGGATCCCCTGAATCCCGACCTCGGGGTTCAGGTTCTCCCGGATCATCGAGAGCGTGTTCTCCAGCTGGACGAGCCCGCGCAGGGACAGGTACTCGCACTGCACGGGAACGATCACGCCGTTCGCCGCGACGAGCGCGTTGATCGTGAGCAGCCCGAGCGACGGCGGGGTGTCGACGAGGATGAAGTCGTACCGGTCCTTGATCGGGTGGAGCGCCTTCTCGAGCGCCCGCTCGCGCCCGATCATGCTCGACAGCGCGAGCTCGGCGCCGGCGAGGTCGATCGACGACACGGCCAGGTCGACCTCCGCCTGCTGGATCACCTGGTCGATCGGCAGCCGGTGGACGAGCACGTCGAACATCGACCGCTCGATCTGATCCGGGTTGAACCCCTGGCTCATGGTCAGGTTGCCCTGCGGGTCCATGTCGACGACGAGGACACGAAAGCCCTCCTCCGAAAACGCGACAGCGAGGTTCAGCGTCGACGTCGTCTTCGCCACGCCGCCCTTCTGGTTGGCGAACGCGATCACAAGTGCCTCGCGAGGAAGCTCCGGCTCGGGCGGGACCTCCGGTGTCGTCGAGACGTCTGCCGCTTCGGGCGCGTCGTCGTCTGGCTCGCCCATCGCGGGGCGGGAGAAGAGGCCGGCTAGGCGCATGAGCAGCCTGTCCTTCGGCCCGGGACCGGAGTGTCCTGCACAGGTCTCAGTGTGCCGGAAAAGCCGGACTACGCCACCTGGGGGAGCTGGATTTTCCGCTGCTAGCGCGCCAGGAGCAGCTCCTCCCGCTCGCCCGCAGCCAGCGCGCGACGGCAGGAGGCGAGGGCCTCGACCGCCCCGCGCGGCTCGGGCTCTGCGCGGAGCCACGCCTCGGCGTCGCGAACGAGCCCGCGCAGCTCTTCCAGCAGCTCACCGGCAGGCGCCTCGTCCCGGTCGAGCGCCTCGATCCGGTCGAGCCGATCGAGTACTGCCCGTGCCTCGTCCATGCCGCGAACGTACCGGCCCCGCGCGCGCGTGTCCGTCACGGCTTCGTCTCTAGAGTGCGCCGACCGCAAGGGTGGGCGCCGGCGCGCCCGCCGGCTTGGGCCGGAGCCCGAGGAGCGTCTCGTCGAGCGTGCGCAGGAGCGCTGGCCGGTCGCCGGCCTCGAGCACGGCGACGATCGCCAGCCGGACGAGGTCGCTCGTCACCGCCGCGGCGTCCCCCACTCCCAGCAGCCGAAGGCGATCGAGGATCGTCGAGCGCTCGCGCGGTGTCTCGCCGAGGACGGCGGCCGCCCGAAGGGAGGCGGCGAAGAGGCCCTCGCCGCCGCCGAGCAGGGCCGTCAGCGCCCCGCGAAGCTGCTCGGATGCGAACGGATCCGACTGGAAGAGCGAGAGCTCCCAGCGGTCGAGCGCGTCACCGAGGTCGCGGTCCTCGTCGGCGAGCCCGAGCCGCTCGCGGAGCCGGAGCGCGCGCTCGGCGCGAAGTGCGTCCAACCGGACGGGCTCCCCGGGAGGCTGTGTGGCGGCGATGGGCAGCACCGGCCGGATGCCGTAGGGACGCCAGTCCAGCCGCTCGAACAGGACGGGGCCGGCGGCGATCGCCCCCGCCGTCGCCAGCCTGAGCGCGGTGACGGCGTCGGCGAGCTCCCCGGGCGAGTCCGGCGGCGCCGCCGGCGCGGCCTCACGGTCGAGCTCGCATTCCAGCTCGAGGACGCACAGCCGGTCCGGCTCTCGCTCGAAGCCCTCCGGCAGCAGACCACCCGCCTGAGGCCAGTGAGCCGCGAGCTCGCCGGAAGCCACGTGCCGTACACGGAGGCCTCCCCCGAGATCGACGACGCTGCCGGCCGAGACTCCGACGAGCGGCGCGATCGCCCCGTAGGCGCGCCGCGAGCCGAACAGCGACTCCTCGAAGGCTCCGTATGCGCGCTCGAACGCGGAGTCGTCCCAGTCGAACCCTCCGCACGCCTCCGCGGTCTCGGCCAGGAGCGGCAGGAGCACGGTGCGCGTGAGCGCCTCGCGCGAGCTCGGCCGGCCGCTCGAGTGCGCCTGCGCGAAGATCGCGGCGGCAGGCTCCCGTTCGAGCTCGGCCAGCGCCGGCTGCGCGTCCGCAAGAGCCGCGAACCGGCCCGCGCGGGCATCGAGGAACGGCTTGACGAGCGGGCGGTACTCGTAGAGCGTCGGCCGGCCGGCCGCGTGGTGCTCCTCGAACGCGAACGGGACGTCGCCGCCCTCGTCGAGCTCGCGGGAGACGGCGGCGAAGGCGCCGAGGCAGAACGCGCGCAGCGCGTCGTGCAACGTCGGTGACCGGATCACCCGTCCGCTTACGCGCCCGGCCCCCGCTCTCCTCTCTCCCGCGGCTGGCACTGCGGGCACCAGTAGGCCGTCCGGTTGGCGTCGCCCTGCCCGCGGGACTCGATGGGCGTGCGACAGCGCGGGCACGGCCGTCCGGCCTTTCGGTAGACCGCCCGCTCCTCCCGCCCGGTGTCCACCGACCGGCGCATCAGCCTCGCGGCCTCGTCGAGGACCGCGTGGAGGTCATCGTCGCTCGCCTCATCGAGCAGGAGCCAGGGAGAGAGCCGCGCCCGCCAGAGCGCCTCCGCCTTCCACACGTTCCCGATCCCGGCGACGAGGCGCTGGTCGAGGAGCGCGTCACCGAGCTCGCGGCGCTGGTCGGCACGGCGAAACCGAGCCGTCATGGCGTCGAGATCCGGGGGCCGCGCGAGGATGTCCGGCCCGAGCCCGCGCACGCCGCGTCCGTGCAGCTCGAGCACCGGCCCGCCCCAGAGCACTGCCTCGCGGCCGGTTCCGCGCAGGATCAGCCACGGCCGGCCGCGCGAGGCTGAGCCCCGCCCTCGAACCGTCCACCGTCCCGACATCCGCAGGTGGCTGCGCAGGACGAGCCCGCCCTCGAAGCGGAGCAGGAGGTTCTTCCCGATCGCCTCGACGCCCTCGAGCCGCCGGCCGTCGAGCTGCTCGGCGACGCCGGTCGCCGCGGCCCTCGGGTTCGGGCTCTCGACCTCGACCGTCTCGCCCACGAGGACCTGCAGGCGCCTGGCGGCGCGATGAAGCGAGTCACCCTCGGGCATGCTGTCGATTGTGAAGGAGGAAGGCCTGCATCCGGCGCTCGCCGGCGCGGTCGCCGCGACCGCCTGGGGACTGCTGGAGCCGATCGACCAGCGCCTCTTCCGCTGCCACTACTCGGACGTTCTCGTCCTCGGGAAGGCGGTCACCCGCGGGCCGCTGGCCCGGCCGGCCGGCTTCGCGATCCACGCAGCGAACGGCGCTCTCTTCGGGCTCGCATTCGACCAGGCGCGGCGCCGTCTGCCCGTCGGGAAGCGGCGGCTTGCCCTCGGGATGGCGCTCGCGGAGCACGTCGGGCTGTATCCGCTCTCGTACTTCGTCGACCGCTACCACCCCGCCCGCGGCGAGAAGGGCGTGCCGCCGCTGCTCACGAACGGGCGGGCGTTCGTGCAGGCGACGCTGCGGCACGCCCTGTTCGGCGTGCTGCTCGGCCGCCTCGCGCGCGGCTAGCAGGTTGCGCTCCAGACCGCTCCTCTCGTGCCGCGACGTCCGGTGCGACGCGGGCCAGCGAGCGGCGGAGCCAGTCGACGGCGAGGTCCTTCGCCTTCGCCTCGACCATCACGTCGAGCGGACGGTCTGCGGCGTCGAGCAGGGCCAGGAGGTCCCACGGGTGGAGGAAGTCCGCATGCTGGTCGAGCAGCGGCGGCCGGAGCCGCCCACCGACGAGACGGAGCTCCGTCCGCGGGCTCGAGACGTGGACCTTCGGCTTCACGTCCGAAGGCCAGGTGTCCAGGGCAGCCGTCAGGGCGTCGGCGACGTCCTCCCGCCCTCGGGCGGGCTTGCAGCGATGGTGGTGCAGGTCGAAGACGACGCGGGCGCCGGTTCGCTCGTGCAGCTCGAGCACGTCCGAGAGGTCGAAGCACCGCTCGTCGTGCTCGACCACGAGCCGGCGACGCGCTCGCTCGGACAGCGCTTCCCAGGAGCGCACCCAGCGGTCGAGCGATGCCCGGCGGTCGCCGTACACGCCGCCGGCGTGGATCACGACGACGCTCTCCGCTCCCGCCCCGAGCGCGTCGAGCAGCAGCGCGTCCTGCTCGACGTCGAGCCGGGCCTTCCTCGCGATCTCGGCGTCGGGCGCGTTGAGAACCGTGTACTGCCCCGGGTGTGTCGAGAGGCGCAGGCCGAGGCGGCGCGCCTTCGCGCCGAGCCGCTCGAGCTCCTGCTCGCACTCCGCGATCTGGCGCCGGTAGTCGAGCTCCGGCAGGTCGGGGTGCGTGCCGTACGGAACCGTCGCGCTCGACATCCGGTAGACACGGATGTCCACCGCGGCCAGGTGGTCGAAGACCCGGTCGAGCAGCTCGAGCGAGCGCGACAGGTGCGGGCCGCTCTGCCAGCGGCGGGTGTCGGCCGTCTTGAGGCCGCCG
>DASTWB010000151.1:0-5592 GCA_035758725.1 Gaiellaceae bacterium | reverse complement strand
CCCGGCACGCCGAGGAAATAGTTGACCGCCTCGTCCCGGATCGGCAGCTCGCGCCGCTTCTCCAGCCCGAGCGCCTCGTAGAACGCGATCGACCGCTTGGGATCGGTCACGCGGTAGCAGGTGTGGACGAGCTCCACTACTCGTCGATCCTACGGAACGTGAGCGTCCAGTTGACGATCGATGTCCGGGTGGTCTCGACGAGCGGCTCGGACTGCGACAGGCGGAGCGGCGAGGTCTGGCGGCCCCGTGCGCGGACCGGCGACGCACCGTTCAGGAGCGCCCGCTCGTCGATCCTGCCCGGCACCCGGTCGAGCCACGCACCGCGAAACGCGGCGGCGAGCCCGCACGCGGTGAACGGCCCCGGTGCGCGCCGCGCCCGGAACCTGATCGCGTTGCGCGCGGGGCGCCGGAACGCGGCCCGGACCGCGACCGGCTGGATCGGGGTTTCCTTGCAGTCGCCGGCGCGCTTGACGAGCGGCGCGCCGCGGCACCTCCTCGTCTCCGTGAACGAGCCCATGCCCGTCGTTCCGGCGACGCGGACGCTCTCGACCCTCGCCGGCGCGTAGGCGAGACGGCCCGCGGTCCCGGCGACCGAGATCGCGGTCGGCCGGGCGCTCCGCAGCGTCAACCGCCGAAGCCCGGTGCCCTCACGCCTGACGACGCACTCCTCGTCCGACTCCGTCGAGACGTACGAGACGCGGTCGATGATCGTCCCCTGGAGCGAGACGGCATACCGGTTGGTCGACTGGGCCGCCGCGCCCAGCGGCAGCAGCAGGAGCGCCGCGATTCCGGCCAGGACGAATCTCACTGCTCCAAGTCTTCCCTGATCAACCCGAACAAAACGCCGTCCACCCACTCGCCGTGCCGCCGGTAGGCCCGACGCTTCACGCCCTCGCGGACGAAGCCGGCGCGCTCGGCGTGGCGGATCGCGCGCTCGTTGAAGCCGTAGCACTCGAGCTCGAGGCGGTGGAAGTCGAGGTCGAAGAGCAGGTGCCGCTGCAGGATCCGGGCCGCATCGTCGGAGAGCCGCCGGCCGCGGAAGTCGGGATGGACGGCGAGGCCGCCGAGACGCGCGATGCGGCTGCGGCGGTTCGCGATCGAGAACTCCATCATCCCGGCCCGCGCCCAGCCGTCGCCGCCGGGTACCTCGATCACGAAGAGGCCGGACTCGCCGGGCGTCTCGGTCGAAGCGCGGACATCCTCCTCGACGCCCTCCCGGTCGCGCGGCCGTGAGGCGGCGAGGAACGGCGAGGTCTCGTCGTCGTTGAGGAGACCGACGACGAAGTCCACGTCGTCCTCGGTCGCCCGGCGCAGCCGAAGACCGTCGCCGTCGAGCGTCACGGCGTCGGCGCCGGAACCGGCTCCTGGCGCCGGAGCGGGCGGACGAGGCCCGAGCCGAGCGCGACCCCGCCGAGGATCAGCGCCAGCCCGACGATGGACGTGATCCGCACGGTCTCGTCCAGGAACACGGCGCCGTAGAACAGGGCGACGACCGGGAGCAGGTAGACGACGAGGCTCGCCTTCGCCGAGCCGTGATCCTCGAGCAGGCGCAGGTACATCAGCAGGCCGAGGGCGGTCCCCCCGAGGCCGAGGGCGGCAACCGACGCGACCGCTTCCCAGCCGGGGATGCCGCTCGGCCCCTGCACGATGCCGAACGGGAGGATCACGACCGCCCCCCAGAGAGCCGAGGCCGTCGAGACGAGCAGCCCGGACGAGTCTCCGAGCTTGTGCTGGCTGTAGAGCGAGCCGGCCGCGTAGAGGATCGACGCGAGGATCACGGCGAGGGTGCCGACGGCGCCGGCCCACCCGCCTGCGGGGTCCACCCCGACCAGCACCCCGACGCCGACGATCCCGAGCACGAGCCCGAACGCCCGCAGCCCCGTCACGCGCTCGTGCTGCGCGAACCGGAGCGCGAGGAGCGCGACGAAGATCGGCATCGAGGCGTTGCCGATCGCCGCGACACCGGAGTCGATCCGCGTCTGGCCCCACGCGATCAGCCAGAAGGGCAGCGCCGTGCTGATCACGCCGAGCACGAGGCCCGCCCGGCCGAAGTCCCGCATGCAGCGGATCGCCTGCCGGAGCCCGCGGCGGGCGACGAGCATCGCCCCGAGCGCAGCCGACGCGAAGAGGAGCCGTCCGGTCATGGTCGCCGCCGGGGACAGGTCGTCCAGGGCGATCTCGATGAACATGAACGAGGAGCCCCAGATCAGGGCGAGCACGAGCAGGAGCGGGACGTACCGGCGACTCACTGCTGCAACGTAACGCGTCCGTCCGGCCGACTATTCTCAGACTCCTGACGCGGGTCGTCGAACAGCCGCTCCACCGTGCGCTCGGCCTCACGGACGGCGAGTTCGACCGTATCTGCGAGCTGCTCGAGCGGGAGCCGAACCACTTCGAGCTCGCCGTCTTCTCGCTCCTCTGGTCGGAGCACTGCGGCTACAAGCACTCGGCGCTGCTGCTCAGGCGGCTGCCGTCCGGCGGCGACCGGGTGTTGCAGGGGCCCGGCGAGAACGCGGGCGTGCTCGACCTCGGCGGCGGCGAGGCGGTCGCCTTCAAGGTGGAGAGCCACAACCATCCCTCGGCCGTGGAGCCGTTCCAGGGCGCCGCGACCGGCGTCGGTGGGATCCTGCGGGACGTCATCGCCATGGGCGCGCGGCCGATCGCGCTGCTCGACGGCCTCCGTTTCGGCGAGCCCGACTGGATGTTCGAGCGTGCGGTCGAGGGGATCGGGCACTACGGCAACTGCGTCGGCGTGCCGACCGTCGGCGGGGAGGCGGTCTTCGACGAGGCCTACGCCGGCAACTGCCTCGTAAACGCGATGTGCGTCGGGCTCCTTCCGGTCGAGCGGTTGACGCGCGCGAAGGCGACGCTGACCGGCGGGCTCCTCGTCCTCTACGGGGCGACGACCGGGCGGGACGGGATCGGCGGCGCCAGCGTCCTCGCGAGCCAGGAGCTGGGCGAGGAGGACGCGGACAAGCGGCCGTCCGTCCAGATCGGCGATCCCTTCACGGGCAAGAAGCTGATCGAGTCGAGCCTCGAGCTGGTCGAGCGCGGCCTCGTCGAGTCGCTGCAGGACTGCGGGGCGGCGGGGCTGGCGTCCTCGCTGGCCGAGATGGCGCGGGACGGCGCCGGCGTGGACGTCGAACTCGACCGGGTACCGCTCCGCGAGGAGCTCGAGCCGTGGGAGATCATGATCTCCGAGAGCCAGGAGCGGATGGTCGCCGTCGTCCGGCCGGATCGCCTGGAGGACGTGCTCGCGATCTGCCGCCGGTGGGAGCTGGCCCACGCGGTGATCGGCGAGGTCACCGACACCGGGGAGCTGCGGGCGTTCCACGGCGGCGAGGCCCTGGGCGAGATCCCTGCGGCGCTGCTGACGGACGAGTGCCCCCGGTACCGGGTCGACGCACGGCCGAAGGAGACGAGCCCGGCGCCGGTCGCCGAGTCCAACCTGACGAGCCGGCGGTGGATCTACGAGCGCTACGACCAGCTCGTCGGGTCGCGGACGGTGCGCCGCCCCGGGCTGGACGCCGCCGTGCTCCGGCTGGACGGGCAGCGCGGTCTCGCCGTCTCGCTCGACGGCCCACCGGTCGGCGAGCGCGATCCGTTCCGCGCAGGTGCCCTGGCCGTGCTCGACGCGGCGCGCAACGTCGCGTGCGTGGGCGGCGAGCCGATCGGCCTCACGGACTGTCTCAACTTCGGGAACCCGGAGAAGCCCGAGATCGCGTGGGAGCTCGAGCAGGCGATCGAGGGGATCGCCCAGGCCGCCGAGGCGCTCGGGATCCCGGTCGTCAGCGGCAACGTCTCGCTCTACAACGACACCGACGGACGCTCGATCCCGCCGACGCCGGTCGTCGGCTGCGTCGGCCTCGTCCCCGACGTGACCCGCGTCCCGCGCGGCTGGCGCCGAGCGGACATCGTCAGCGTGGTTCGAGGGGCAAGTAACAAGTTGTTACTTGGGAAGGAGTGGCTCGCTTTCGAGGCAGAGTTGATCGGGCTCGTCCGGCGGGCGGCTGCAGGGCTTTCGCTCGTCCACGACGTCTCGGACGGCGGCCTCGAGACCGCGCTTCTGGAGATGGCCGAATGGAGCGGGGTCAGCGCCGAGCTTGACGTGGCCCATCCGGACACGGTTCGCTTCGTCCTGGCCGGTGATCACGTCCCCGACTTCGCGGAGGAGGTCGGTCGCATCTAGATGTGTGGGCTCTTCGGCATCCGGGCCCCGGAGCGGGACGTCGCGCGCGTCGCGTACTTCGGGCTCTTCGCGCTGCAGCACCGCGGCCAGGAGTCGGCCGGCATCGCCGTGTCCGACCGCGGGCGCCTGACGGTCGTCCGCGACATGGGGCTCGTCGCGCAGGTCTTCTCCGAGCAGACGCTCCACGGGCTCGACGGCGAGCTCGCGATCGGGCACACCCGGTACTCCACGACCGGCTCGACCCGCTGGGCCAACGCCCAGCCGCTCATCCACCACGGCCGAGCCCGGACGGTCGCCCTCGGCCACAACGGCAACCTCACGAACACGGAGGAGCTGCGCGAGGAGCTGGAGGCCGACGGCGTCCGCCTGGCGTCCAGCTCCGACTCCGAGATCATCGCGGCGCTGATCGCGAACGACCCGGCGCCGCTCGCCGACGCCGTCGCGCACACGCTCGAACGCGTGGACGGGGCCACGACCGTCGTCGCCCTGACCGAGGGGAAGCTCGTCGGGTTCCGCGATCCCTACGGATTCCGCCCGCTCGTCCTGGGCAGCCTCGGCGAGGACTGGGTGCTGGCCTCCGAGAGCTGCGCGCTCGACCTGGTCGGCGCCGAGCCGGTCCGCGAGCTGCGGCCGGGTGAGCTCGTCGTGGTCGACGGCGACGTCGCGAGCCACCAGGTCGCGCACCCGGAGGGCCGCCTGTGTCTCTTCGAGTTCATCTACCTCGCGCGTCCCGACAGCCGTCTCGAAGGCGTGGAGGTGCACGGAGCGCGGGTTCGCATGGGCGAGAGGCTCGCCGGCGAGGCGCCGGTCGAGGCCGACCTCGTGATGCCGGTGCCCGACTCCGGAACGCCCGCGGCGATCGGGTTCGCGCGCGCGTCCGGAATCCCGTTCAACGAGGGCCTGATCAAGAACCGCTACGTCGGCCGGACGTTCATCCAGCCGGACCAGGGGCTGCGCGAGCAGGGGATCAAGCTGAAGTTCAACCCGCTGGACGAGACGGCGGGCAAGCGCGTCGTGGTCGTCGACGACTCGATCGTCCGCGGCACGACGATGCGCCAGCTCGTCGCGATGCTGTTCGAGGCGGGCGCCGCCGAGGTGCACGTCCGGATCTCGTCGCCGCCCATCGTCTCGCCCTGCTTCTACGGGATCGACTTCGGCGACACCGGGCAGCTCGTCGCCGCCGACCAGACGATCGAGGAGACGCGTCGCGAGATCGGGGCTACGACCCTCGCCCACCTCTCGCTCGAAGGCGTCCAGGCGGCGACGCGGCGGCCGCCGAACGAGTTCTGCCGGGCGTGCTTCACGCGCAAGTATCCGACCCGCGTGCCCGCGGGCCGGACACTCGCCAAGATGCGGTTCGAGCCCGCAGCCGTCTCGTAGCGGCTACTGCTCGAGCACGCGGC
>DASTWB010000271.1:0-3029 GCA_035758725.1 Gaiellaceae bacterium | reverse complement strand
CGGCATCGCGTTCGTGGTCGGGTTCTTCGT
The DNA here is from genome assembly GCA_035758725.1 of Gaiellaceae bacterium. Lineage (GTDB taxonomy): Bacteria > Actinomycetota > Thermoleophilia > Gaiellales > Gaiellaceae > JACDAN01. The sequence continues at coordinate 2,999 of DASTWB010000271.1, read as the reverse complement.
CCTGCGCGCCGTTCGCGACCGGCGGGCGGAGAGCCGCTACGCCGCGCGGCGCTCGCTCGGCACCGAGTAGCCTCCGCGCATGCCGATCCACGTTCGCGCCGACCCCGGCGAGCACGAGCGCCACCAGCGCCAGCGGGATGCCGAGCGCCCACGCGAGGCGCCGTCGGGCTCGCGGCGAGCGGAGCATGCCGATCACCGGGCCACCGCCTGGGCTCGGAAGCGCTTCGTCTTCGTTCTGTTCCCGCAGACCGACATGGCGCACCAGCGCGAGGAAGAGTTCCTGGAACGATCGTAGAAGATCCAGCCGCAGACGTCGCGCGGACAGGCCTTGAGCCGCGGCCACGTGCCGGCCACCATCGACGAGTACACGATCGCCAGGATCCTGCCGAGCGCGCCGCCGAGCGTCGACCCCTCGGCCGCGAGCCGGGACCCGCCGTCGCTCGCGAAGCGGACCGAGAGCACGCCTGCGGCTCCCGTGCGGTCGAGCAGCTCGAGCGCCGCGGGATCGGGAGCGAGGCCGACGTTCGCGTGCAGCAGGTTGCGCAGCGCCTCTCGGACGGCGACCGCCCGTCGGAGGTCGCCGCGGCTCAACGGTGGGGCGCCCTCGTCCAGCGCGCCGATCCGCGTGAGCACCGCGTGCAGGTTCTCCGGGTCGGTCAGCTCCTCGATCCCGTTCTCCACGTCGACGGTGTTGACGAAGGCCTGGACCATCCGGAGCGGCTCGGGAGCCGGTTCCCTGTCACCGGGATCGGGCAGCATGCACTGAGAGTAGCGAAGGTTGAAACCACCGTAAAGGGTTAGATGGTTTCGGAAACGACACGTCTCGTCGAGCCAGGACTGGAGCAGGTTCTCGCGTTCTGCGCCGAGGATCCGGTCGAGCGCGTGTACCTCGAGGAGTCGGCTCGCCGCGGCCCCGGCCGGCTGGTCGCCGCGGTCGCCGGAGACCGCATCGCGGCGCTCTGCCACATCGGCGCCAACCTGGTCCCGTCCGGCCGGGGGTGTGAGCTCTTCGCGCAGATCGCGAGGGCCGCGCGGCCGAAGATGTTCATCGGGAACGAGGCCGCGGTGTCGGATCTCTGGGACGCCGTGCGGGACCGGATGCCGTCGCCGCGCGACGATCGTCCCGGCCAGCCCGTCTTCGCGATCGCCGAGCCGCCGGCGCCGGGCGACACGGGGATCCGGGAGGCCCGGCGGGCGGACTTCGACCTGCTGCTTCCCGCCTGCGCGGCGACGCACGAGGGCGAGCTGGGACTCGATCCGCTGGCGACGGACGCGGAGGGGTTCCGGCGCCGCACGCTCCAGCAGATCGAGGACCGGCGGTCGTGGATCTGGACCGAGGGCAAGACGATCCTCTTCAAGGCCGAGGCCTCGGCGTGGACGCCGCTGGCCGTCCAGCTGCAGCAGGTGTGGGTCGACCCGGACGTGCGTGGCCTCGGATACGCGCAGCGCGGGCTTCGCGACCTCGTCCGGCTCCTGCTCGAGCGCGTGCCCCGCGTGTGCCTGTTCGTGCGCGCGGACAACCCGGCCGCGATCCGGCTCTACGAGGCGATCGGCATGGACCGCGTCGGCACCTACAGGAGCGTCCTGTTCTAGATGCCGCTTCAGCCAGACCCGAGGGGGCGCTGATGGAGCGCGCGATCCTCGTGCGACACGGCGAGAGCGAGTACTCCGCCCGCGAGCTCGTGAACGGCGACCCCTCGGTCGTCGTCGGGCTGACGGAGGAGGGCCGCGAGCAGGCGCGCTGGCTCTACGACCGGCTCGAGAGCGAGCCGATCGACCTCTGCGTCGTGACCGAGTTCGGCCGGACGCGCGAGACCGCCAACCTGGCCCTCGGCGACCGGCGCGTGCCCAGAATCGTGCTCCGCGACCTCAACGACCCGTTCTACGGCGCGTTCGAGGGAAAGCCGCTCGCCGAGTACCGCAGGTGGGCCGGCTCGCACGGGCCGCTGGACGTCCCGCCCGGGAACGGAGAGGCCCGCGCGGCGATCGCGAAGCGCTACGCCCGCGGCTTCCGCTTCCTGCTCGAGCGGCCGGAGGAGACGATCCTCGTCGTCTGCCACTCGTTGCCGATCGCGTTCGCGCTCGCCTCGTCGGACGGCCGGGGGCCGTCGGCGAAGATGCCGCTCGTCACGCCCGCCGAGCCGCACACCCTCTACGAGCCGGCGCTTCGCAAGGCGGTCGAGCGCCTGGAGGAATGGGTCCGCGACCCGGTGTACCCGTGAAGAAGCTCCTGATCGCCGCCGTCGGGCTCTGGGTTGCGCGCTGGGCGGTTCTCATGGGCGCGGCGTATCTCGAGAACCGACGGCCGCCGCGGGAACGGTGAGGAGGGCGGCCTGGCGCCGCCCTCCTCGGATGCGCTACGCGAGCTCGGCGCAGAGCTCGCCGACGTTTCCCGTGCGGCTGACGAACGTGCCGCCGGCGAGTTCGAGCACGAACCTGCCGTCGCTCGTCTCGAGCGTCGGGCCGGTGCGGCCGAGGAATCCGGCCTCACCGAAGAAGAGCCACTTCCCGACACCGACGAGCGTCGTCCCGTCCGAGCTGAACATCGCCGGGCCGGAGATGTTCAGCGAGATGGTCTTCCCTGTTTCCACGTTCGTGACGTCGACGTTGAGCGTCCCAGTGATGATCACCGAGCCGTCGGAGAAGATCTTCGCCGTGCCGCGGTTGGTCGTCTCGCTGACCCGCACCAGGAAGTCTTCGCAGTACTGGCCGGTGAATACGCCGAACGGCGCAGGCTCGATGGTCGGCTTGTCCGCCGCTGCCGAGGGCGCGAGCGCCAGCGCCCCGAGTACGGCAACCACCGCAGTGATCAGTGACTTACGAGGCATAGAGGCCCCTTTCTCCCCCCGCTTCGTCACTGGTTGTCGTTGGGTGAGGAGTCTGCTACGGGCCTGCCGACGAGTCAATGGGCGGGAGTACGCTGCAGGGGATGGACACGGAGGCGTTCGTCGCACGAGTCGAGGAGCAGATCCGGCGGCACGAGCTGATCCCGCCCGGCG
>DASTWB010000268.1:0-3888 GCA_035758725.1 Gaiellaceae bacterium | reverse complement strand
TTCGAGCCCCGCGAGCTCACACGCCTCGCCGAGGGTGTGGAAGTGGAGAAGCTTCAACCAGTCCCCTCGGAGATCTGAGGCCGCGAGGCGGGCTTTGCCCGCCTCGCTCAACAGCCACCGGGGAAGAGGAACCTGCGTGCGCAACTGGGCCGCGCGGCGCGCGAGCGCCGCCCGGCTTCTAGGGTCGCGCAAAGTCGTGAGACTTTGCGCGAAGCGGCTCCGTCAGGAAGCGTTGTTACGATCAATCCTCGATTGAGAGGGATTGACCAACACGGACGTTTCCGGCCCAGGCCAACCGCGAGGAGCCTGGGCCTTTGTGCTTCAGGAGGCCGTCATGGAGGTTGAGATCGGGAGGGGCAAGAAGGCGCGGCAGGCGTACGGGTTCGACGACATCGCGATCGTCCCGAGCCGCCGGACGCGCGATCCGCAGGACGTGGACATCGGCTGGAAGTTGGGGCCGCACCTGCTCGAGCTGCCGCTGCTCGGCTCGGCGATGGACGGCGTCGTCTCCCCCGAGACGGCGATCAGGCTCGGCGAGCTCGGCGGTCTCGGAGTCCTGAACCTCGAGGGGATCTTCAGCCGCTACGAGGACGCCGACATCCAGCTCGCCAAGATCGCGAAGGCGCCGAAGGAGAAGGCGACCGCGATGATGCAGAAGATCTACGCGCAGCCGGTCGAGCCCCGGCTGATCGCGCGGCGAATCGAGGAGATCAAGGCGAAGGGCGTCCTGGCCGCCGGGTCGCTCACGCCGCAGAAGGTTCGCGACCACTACGAGATCGCGCTCGCCGCGGGTCTGGACATCCTCGTCATCCAGGGCACCGTCGTCTCGGCGGAGCACGTCTCCTCGAACGGCGCCGCACTGAATCTCAAGGAGTTCATCTCGCAGATCCCGATCCCGGTCATCGTCGGCGGCTGCGCCTCGTACCAGACGGCGCTCCACCTGATGCGGACAGGAGCGGCGGCCGTGCTCGTCGGCGTGGGGCCCGGCGCGGCCTGCACGACGCGCGGCGTGCTCGGCGTCGGCGTCCCGCAGGCGACGGCGATCTCGGACGCGAGCGCGGCCCGCGTCCAGCACCTGCTGGAGACCGGGACGTACGTGAACGTCATCGCCGACGGCGGGATGCGGACCGGCGGGGACATCGCCAAGGCGATCGCCTGCGGCGCCGACGCCGTCATGGTCGGGTCGCCGCTCGCCCGTGCCAAGGAGGCGCCGGGCCTCGGCTACCACTGGGGCATGGCGACCTTCCACCCGACGCTGCCCCGCGGCGCACGGGTGCAGGTCGACCAGGTCGCGACGCTCGAGCAGATCGTGATCGGGCCCGCGACCGAGAACGACGGGACCCTGAACCTCATGGGGGCGCTCCGGACTGCGATGGCGACCTGCGGCTACGAGTCGATCCACGACTTCCAGAAGGCCGAGATCATGCTCGCGCCGTCGATCAAGACCGAGGGGAAGGCGCTCCAGCAGTCCCAGCGGGTGGGGATGGGATAGGCGATGGCCGAAGTCCTGCCGTTCGAGCGCGCCGAGGATCGAGCGGAGGACCGGCCGGTCCTCGTCGTCGATCTCGGGGGCCAGTACTCGCAGCTCATCGCCCGCCGCGTCCGCGAGTGCCGCGTGTACTCCGAGCTCGTCTCGCACCGGACGCCCGCGCAGGCGATGCGCGCGCGCAATCCGCGCGCGATCGTCCTCAGCGGCGGGCCGGCGTCCGTCTACGCGGAGGACGCCCCCGACGTCGACGCGGGGCTCTGGGACCTCGGCGTGCCGATTCTCGGCATCTGCTACGGCATGCAGCTGATGGCCCGCGACCTCGGCGGGGCGGTCGAGCGCACCGGCGCGTCCGAGTTCGGTCGCACCGACCTCCGGGCGGGGGGCGGCGCGCTGCTCGAGCAGACACCGGAGGAGCAGGTCGTCTGGATGAGCCACCGCGACTCGGTGACGGCGGCGCCCGAGGGCGCCGAGGTGACGGCCTCCTCGCCGTCGACGCCAATCGCGGCCTTCGAGGCGCCCGGGCGGGGACTGTACGGCGTCCAGTTCCACCCGGAGGTCGTGCACACGGCGTTCGGCAACGAGGTGCTGAAGAACTTCCTCTACGGCGTGGCGGAGGCTCCGCCGACGTGGACTGCGGCCGCCGTGATCGAGGAGCGGGTGGAGCGGATCCGCGCGCAGGTCGGAAGCGAGCGCGTCCTCTGCGCGCTCTCCGGGGGCGTCGACTCCGCCGTCGCCGCGCTCCTCGTCCACAAGGCCGTCGGCGACCAGCTGACGTGCGTCTTCGTCGACCACGGGCTGCTGCGGAAGGACGAGGCGACGCAGGTGGTCGAGACCTTCCGCGGGCACTTCCACGTCCCGCTCGTGCACGTGGAGGCGGAGGAGCGGTTCCTGGCGCGCCTCGAGGGGGTCGACGATCCCGAGGAGAAGCGAAAGCGGGTCGGCGAGGAGTTCATCCGCGTCTTCGAGGAAGAGGCACGGCGCCTCGGGCGGATCCGCTACCTCGTGCAGGGCACGCTCTACTCGGACGTGATCGAGTCCGGGGGCACCGACGGCGTCGCCGCGATGATCAAGTCGCACCACAACGTCGGTGGGCTTCCCGAGGACGTCGACTTCGACCTCGTCGAGCCGTTGCGGCTGCTCTTCAAGGACGAGGTGCGGCGGGTCGGCGAGGAGCTGGGCCTGCCCGAGCGGATGGTCTGGCGCCAGCCGTTCCCGGGCCCGGGCCTCGCGATCCGGATCATCGGCGAGGTGACGCACGAGCGGCTCGAGATCCTGCGCGCGGCGGACGCGATCCTCCAGGAGGAGGTGCGGCGGGCAGGGCTCTATCGCGACCTCTGGCAGTCGTTCGCGGTCCTGCCGGCGATCCGGTCGGTCGGCGTCCAGGGCGACGAGCGCACCTACGCCTACCCGATCGTGATCCGCGCGGTCACGTCCGAGGACGCCATGACGGCCGACTGGGCTCGCCTGCCCTACGACCTGCTCGAGACGATCTCGGGCCGGATCATCAACGAGATTCCCGGCGTGAACCGCGTGGCGCTCGACATCTCGTCCAAGCCGCCCAGCACCATCGAGTGGGAGTAATCCCGACGCGCTGAGCGTTTCCCGCGCCCGGCTCTCGGGGAAGATCGCGGGAGATGGTCTACCGGCTCGTCGGCTTCTGGGCGCTTCGTCGCGCGTTGCGCATCCTCACCGCCGACGACCCCCGGCCGCTTCCCGCTCGGCTGACGCGCGAGGCAAGGCGGATCCTCGTCGGCGCCGCGATCACGGCGGCGCTGCTCGTGCTCGGCGCGATCGTGCTGATCGTGGTGCTGATCGCGCTCGTAACCTGACGGCGACCGGCATAAGATCGCCCGGTGAGCCGAACCGTCCGTTCCCCCGACGGCAGGACCTGGCAGCTCGAGCGCGTCTCGAAGGGCTTCTCGTTCGCCGAGAAGCGGCAGGAGCCGTTCTTCTGGCCGAGCCTGATCGCGACCGTGATCATGCTCGTCTTCCTCATCAAGCTGATCCAGCTCGACACCGGCTGGTTCACCTGGGTCGTGATCGTGCCGCTGTTCGTGATCTGGCTGCTCGAGCGCGGGTTGAGCTTCGCGCGGCCGAACATCCGCGCGCACACCGACGGCCCGCCGGCCGAGACGCGCACCTGGCGGACGACGCGCCGGATCGGGCTCGACAAGATCGAGGACCGGATCGCCGCCGAGATCGAGAACGGGCGCCTGGACGCCGAGCCGCCCGGCGCCGTCCTGATCGGGATCTGACCGGCCGGCGCGCGTGGATTTCCGCGACGTCCTGACCCGGCGGCGGAGCGTCCGCACCTACGCCGACCGGCCGGTGCCGCGCGAGGTGCTCGAGCGCGTCGCCGATGCCGCCGTCGTCTGGGCGCCGAGCGCGGGCTTCTCGCA
>DASTWB010000256.1:0-3817 GCA_035758725.1 Gaiellaceae bacterium | reverse complement strand
CGCGCATCGCGGTGGAGTCCTACCCTATTTGGGCTGCGGTTCGAGCTTGTAGCCGACGCCGTACCGTGTGTGGACGAACGCGTGGCGCGGCGCCCGCTCGTCGATCTTCACGCGGAGCTTCCGCACGAAGACGTCCACCGTCCGGTCCCTCCGTGAGCGCCGGCGGCCCCAGATCCGCTGGAGGAGCTCCTCCCGGGTCACGACGCGGGGGCTCTCCCGAGCGAGGGCGTAGAGGAGGCGGAACTCGGTCGGCGTCAGGCCGGCGCTTCGGCCGTCCAGGTAGGCCTGCACGCTCTCGGGGTCGATTCGAAGCTCTTCGAGCTCGATCGGCTCGTCGCGGTCGACCTCGACCGCCCTGACGCCGCGGCGTGCGGCCGCGCCGACGCGGGCGACCAATTCCCGCATCGAGAACGGCTTGACGAGGTAGTCGTCGGCGCCGAGCTCGAGCGTGTGCACGCGGTCGTCCTCGCTTCCGCGCGCGCTCACGACCACGATCGGCGTTCCGATGCCTGCCGACCGTGCCGCCTCGATCAGCTTCCAGCCGTCGAGGGCCGGGAGCATCAGATCGACGACGCACACGTCGGGCTGCTCGTACCTGAGCCGGGCCAGGCCCGCGACGCCGTTCGAGACCCAGCTCGGCTCGAAGCCTGCCGCGGTCAGATGGCTCGCCATGCCGTTCGCGATCACCTCGTCGTCCTCGACGATCAGGATCTTCGCCATCGGATCGATCTTGGCCGGCTCCGGCCGCCCGTTGGGTTGAGTCACGGTGAACGAGTGGTGTCGGTCCGGTGAATCACGCCGCCTCCACGTGCGTGGGCGCCGCGGCATTGCCACGTACAAGCCGCTCTCGCGGCCGGTCGCCGGGGCGCGCTGCGCGCCTAGTCCGCCGCGCCCAGCTCCGGCAGCAGCGCCGCGATCCGCCGCTCGATCTCGTCGCGGACTGCGCGGACCTCGTCCGGCGGCCGGCCGGCCGGGTCCTCGAGCTCCCAGTCCACGTACCGCTTTCCGGGAATCACGGGACAGGCGTCGCCGCACCCCATCGTGACGACGAGGTCGGCCCACTCGACGTCTGCGCGGTCGAGGCCGCGCGGCGTCCGGCCGGTGAGGTCGACGCCGAGCTCGCGCATCACGTCGATCACCTCCGGATGAACGCGTGCGGCCGGCGCGCTTCCCGCAGAGCGCGACTGGTGCCGGTCGTCGGCGGCCCGCTCGAACAACGCCTCGGCCATCTGCGACCGCCCGGCGTTCTGCACGCAGACGAACAGGACCTTCGTCACTTCGGCTGCGCCTCGAGCTTGTAGCCGACGCCGTACCGCGTCTGGATGAACGTGTGGTCTCGGGCCCGCCGGTCGATCTTCTCGCGGAGCTTGCGGACGAAGACGTCGACGGTCCGGTCGCGGTGGGTCTCGCGCCGGCCCCAGATCCGCTGGAGGAGCTCGTCCCTCGTCACGACGCGCCCTGACTCGAGGGCGAGCGCGTAGAGCAGCCGGAACTCGGTCGGGGTCAGCGCCGCGCTCTCCCCGTGGACGAACGCCTGCACCTCGGCAGGGTCGATCCGCAGCTCCTCGATCGCGATCGGCTCGCCGCGGTGCTCCTGCTCGGCCCTGGTTCCGCGACGGGCGGTCGCCCGCACCCGCGCCACGAGCTCCTTCATGGAGAACGGCTTGACGAGGTAGTCGTCAGCGCCGATCTCGAGCGCGTGCACCCGGTCGTGCTCGGTCCCGCGCGCCGAGACGACGACGATCGGCGTTCCGATCCCCTCGCTCCGTGCGCTCTCGATCAGCTTCCATCCGTCCGTACCGGGGAGCATGAGGTCGACCACGCAGACGTCGGGGTGCTCGTAGCGGAGGCGTGCGAGGCCGGCCGTGCCGTTCTCGACGCGAATGGCGTCGAACCCCGCCGCAGCGAGGTGGCTCGCCATGCCCTCGGCGATGACGGCGTCGTCTTCGACGATCAGGACCTTCGCCATACTCGTGCTCGGTGAGGTGGCCCTTCGCGAGAGCCCGCGAGGAGCGTGGCGAGGATATCGAGGAGCTGCGGCTCCAGGCCGAGCGCGCGCGGGCGCTCGTCGAGGAGAGCAGGGAGATGGTGCTCGTCCTCGACGCCGACGACCGGGTGATCGCCGCGAGCCGGGCGGCGAGGCAGGGCCTCGACGGGGTCGACGAGGGACGGCCGGTGCCCGGCGAGCTGCTCGCCGGCGAAGGCCGCCATGAGCCGATTCGGGTCCCGTACGAGGCCGTCGGCAGGCGCGAGTCGATCGTCTACCTGAGCCCGCCCGGTGAGCTCGCGGCCTACGAGGAGCTGCGCGCCGGGTTCACCGCCGCCGTCTCGCACGAGCTACGAACGCCCCTCGCCCGCCTGCTGGCGCTCCTCGAGACAGCCGCGTTGCCGGGGCAGGATCCGGCCGCGCTCGTCGAGCAGGCCAGGGTGGAGGTCGAGTACATCCGCGAGCTGATCGACGACGTCCTCTTCCTGAGCGAGCTGGAGTCGGGCCGCGCGGTCGTCGCGCTGGGATCCGTCCGGGCGCTTCCCCTCGTCGAGGAACAGCTCGAGGAGCTGCGCGAGCAGGCGGGCCGCGCCGGGATCCAGCTGCGCGCCGAGGGCGACCCCGAGGCCGAGCTGCCCCTTCGGCCCCGAATGCTCCGGGTCGTGATCGAGAACCTCGCGCAGAACTCGCTTCGCTACGCCGGCCCGGACGCGACCCTCACCGTCAAGGTCTCGCCGGGAGAGCTGCAGGTCTCCGACGACGGCGCGGGCGTCTCCGAGGAGGATCTTCCCCGCCTCTTCGAGCGCTTCTACCGGGCCGACCGTGTCCGCGGCTCGCGGGGCACGGGCCTCGGCCTGGCGGTCGTGAAGCACGTCGTCACCGCTGCCGGCGGCACGGTGGACGCAGAGGGCGCGCCGGGCCACGGGTTGACCATTACCGCCAGGTTTCCCGCCGTCTAGGCGCGTTCACCACTTCGTCACCAGAACTTCACCGCATGCAGACGCGCGCGCTGCGGAGAATCGCAGCGGTGCGCGCACTCGCCGTCGCCTGTCTGCTCGTGCTCCTGTTCGCCGCCGGCTGCGGGCGCGAGCGCCCTTCCAACGAGCCGGCGGCGGCGGACACGACGGGAGAGGACCCACTCGGCGCCTTCGAGGAGGAGTCGCTGGGCGGCCAGCTCCGCGCAGACGGCTCGAGCACCGTCGCGCCCCTGATGAGCCTGGCCGCCGAGCGCTTCCGGAAGCAGGAGCCCGGCGTGCGCGTCACGGTCGGAACGTCCGGCACCGGCGGCGGCTTCGAGCGTTTCTGCCGGGGCGAGACCGATCTCTCGGACGCGTCCCGCCCGATCGAGGACGACGAGCGGAAGCTGTGCGAGAAGAACGGCGTCACGTTCTTCGAGCTCCAGGTCGCGAACGACGGCATCTCGGTCGTCGTGAACCCGAAGAACGACTGGGCGACCTGCCTCACCGTCGAGCAGCTGAAGGCGATCTGGGAGCCGCGCTCCAAGGTGAAGTCGTGGCAGGACGTCGACCCGGAGTTCCCGGACGAGAAGTTGAGCCTCTACGGGGCCGGCACCGACTCGGGGACCTTCGACTACTTCACGGAGGCGATCGTCGGCGAGGAGGGCGCGAGCCGGAGCGACTACACCCCGAGTGAGGACGACAACGTGACTGTCCGGGGCGTCTCGGGAGAGAAAGGGGCACTGGGCTACTTCGGCCTCTCGTACCTGCTCGAGAACCCGGACCGCGTGAAGGGCGTCGCCGTCGACGGCGGCGTGGGATGCGTCGAGCCGAGCGCCGAGACGGTGCAGGACGGCACGTACAGGCCGCTGTC
>DASTWB010000214.1:0-2817 GCA_035758725.1 Gaiellaceae bacterium | reverse complement strand
TGCGCATCGTGTTCTCCTCGACCCAGTCGAGGCCGGCCTTCGTGTAGACCTCGGGCCGGTAGTCGCGGGTGAAGAAGCGGTCGCTCTTCAGCCGCCGCGACGCCATCAGGATGAAGACGCGGAACGCGGTGTCGCTGAAGCCGAAGCCGCGGGGCTTCGGCTCGGCGTACATGCCGACCATGTGGTCGACCCGCTCGACGTCGCCGTAGACGTCCTCGAGCTCGTCCGCCCAGTCGGGGTTGTCGGTCAGCTCCCGGAACGACTCCACGGGCTTCAGGTGGAAGAGCCTCCGGAACTGGTTGTACCGGGGCACTCCGCGCTCGCGTGTGCGGATCACGTCCACCGCGGCGAGGTCGATCTCGTCCCCCGCCGGGCGCTTGAAGTGCTGGAGGAAGCGCGGGAAGTTGTGCAGCTGGATCGCGCCGGGATGCGAGCGGCCGAAGGAGTAGAAGACGTCGGTCATCGCCATCTCGTCCAGGCGGGCCCGGACGTCGAGCGCGCCGACCTCGCGGAGCGTGCGCTCCTGGAGCACGCTGTCGTCGGCGAGCGAGCGGAACGTGAAGTCGTCCGGGATGAGCGGGTGCATCTTGTAGACGGCCACGAACTCCTCGGTCAGCGAGTAGGGCGCCGTGTGGTGGTCGGTCGGCGAGCCGGGGATGCCTCGGAGGACCTCGTTGCCCGTCAGCCGCCCGAACCGCCTGACGAAGCCCTCGCCGAGGATGCCCCACCAGTTCGCGCGCAGCGCCACGACGGTCGTCGGGTGCGCGATGACGGCCGGTGTCCAGTCGACGGTGTGGATCTTCGCCATCAGCGCCGCGTTCACGAGTCGGGCCGTCTGGTAGAGCGCCTCGTCGTCGAGGTCGCGGTACTTCACGCGCAGGTGGTCGCAGATCGCATTGTGTTCGCGCATGAACAGCGAGTGCAGGAGCGCGAGGCCGATCCAGAAGTTGCCCGCGACCCCCTTCAGGTCGACGAGCTTCTCGAGCTCCCGCGAAGGCAGCCCCTGTTCGTCGATCGCGAGCTTCCCGTGCTCGCCGCTGCGGAGCGCGGACGCGAACCGCTCGTCGCCGCCGTAGATGTTCGAGCCGTCCCACCAGTGCGTGTCCTCGGTGACGTAGGTGGGCGGCCCGCTCGGATCGCCGCTCGGGTCCCGCTTCGCCCGCTGGATCCGCATCGGGTTCTCGAACCAGGGATCGCCCTCCTCGAGCGGCAGCTCCCATGGGCTCTCCGCCTCGCCCTGGCCGTGGCTGAACCAGTCGTGGACCTCGAACTGGATCCAGGCCGCCGCGAGGAGGTTCAGCGTCGTCGCGGGGGCGAACTCGTCCCGCGTCAGGAGCCGGCGGCTGACGAGCCGCGGGTTCGGCTCGAGCAGCGCGTCGTCGGGCTCCGGCCAGGTGTGGTGAAGGGGCACGTTCCGGCCGAACCGGGCGTGCAGCGCGCCCATCTGGGGGTCGTTGAGGTCGTTGTAGGTCCCGTCGTACGTCCTCGTCGTCAGGTAGTTCGCCGGGTTGCCGTGCGGCTCGGCGGCCCGGCGCCCCTTGCCCGTGTCGTAGAGGTTCTCGTTCCGCAGCCGCGAGCGAAGGCCGACGAGCGTGAGGATCGCGATCGGCAGCGGAAGACGGTCCCAACCCAGCCAGCGGTCGAACCGGGAGGCGGTTCCCTCGAGGGCCGCAGAGAAGATCGAGCCCATTCCGTGCTCCTTGTCGGATCCCCTCTCCGGGCGATCTAAGCAGCCTGATTGTGGTCAGTCAACGCGGTTGTCACCCCCGTGCTAGCGTCACCGCGCTGCGGCGGATTCGGATGCCGCTCGACCTTGCCCACCTGCAGACACTGACGCCGGACGAGCTGGACGAGCTCTTCCGGCGGAGCCCTGCGGGTGCGATTCCCGACGGCGAGGCGGACGGCGTCGTCCTGCTCGCGTCGGGCACCGACCTCACCGGGCCCCTCTCGAAGCTCATCCACCTCGTCGGCTGGAAGGGGAAGGTCTTCGACCGCGAGCAGGGAGAGCTCCTCAACCGGATCAGTCCCGTCGGGCTCGAGGCGGTGCGCGCGAAGGTCTACAAGGAGGCGAGCTGGCTCGACGAGAAGGAGACGATCGTCCTCGACTACTCGAAGACGTCGCTCGTCGCCCAGTGGATCCGGGACGAGATCCGCGAGGTCTCGCCGGGCGTCTACCTGGGGCTCGTCTTCTGGGAGCGGTCGAAGATCCTCCACTTCGCGCTCGACTTCAACGCGTGACGTGCCGTTCCAGTCCGCGCTGACGGTCGTCGCACGCGTTCGGGACGGCGAGGCCGGCGGCCTCGACCGGCTCCTGGCCGAGATGGGCGACGGGGTCGCGAACGGCGAGGTGCTCGACTTCGAGTCGCTCACCGGCGTCCACTTCGCGCGGCTCGTGCTCGTGCCCGCGGCGACGGATCACCGCGGCCGGCCGCTTCCGGCCGACCTCGTCTACATCGCCGACCTCGACGTCTCGCCCTCGCGGCACCTGACCGAGCTCGCGCGCGCGCTCGGCGCCGGAGTCGACCGCGTGTTCTCCCACTGTGAGGGGTATCCGCGCTCGCCGACCCCGGACGAGCGCCTGCAGTGGCTCCGCCGGCACACGGTTCGGGAACCGGCCCGGTACGTGAACACGCGTGGACGGACGGTCAGGCAGATCCGCCACGAAGCCGAGCTCCGGGACGCCGTCGGCGACTTCCTGGACCGCCATCGGGACGAGCTCGCACATCGGGAGCCGGCCGAGGTCCGGGCGGCGGTGCGGGACTTCGTCACCGGCGACCCCAACCTCAGGTGGGCCCTCGAGCCGGCACCGCGGCCCAG
>DASTWB010000017.1:0-3032 GCA_035758725.1 Gaiellaceae bacterium | reverse complement strand
TGCAATGCCCGAGCTCAGCCGCCGCCTCGCCGTCGCCCGCGGAGACGAACCGGCGGATCTCGTCATCCGCGGCGCGAAGGTCTTCTCCGTCTTCACGCGCGAGTGGCTCGACGGAGACCTGGCGATCGCCGACGGGTTCGTCGCGGGCCTCGGCGACTACGAGGGCGCCGAGGTGCTGGAGCTGTCCGGCCGCTACCTGGTTCCCGGCTTCATCGACGCGCACATGCACCTCGAGTCCTCGAAGCTGCTCGTCGACGAGTTCGCGCGCCTCGTCCTGCCGCTCGGGACGACGGCGGTCGTCGCCGACCCCCACGAGATCGCCAACGTCCTCGGGACGGACGGCGTCCACTGGCTCGCGGACCTGTGCCACGACCTCCCGCTGGACGTGTTCTTCATGGCCTCGTCCTGCGTACCGGCCTCCTCGTTCGAGTCGCCGCGCCGGCCGCTCCTGCCCGGCGACCTCGAAGGGCTCCTCCGCAGGCGGCGGGTGATCGGCCTGGCGGAGATGATGAACTTCCCCGGCGTCGTCTCCGGATCCCCGTCGGAGCTCGAGAAGCTCGCGCTTCCCGGAGCGACCCACGTCGACGGCCACGCGCCCGCGGTCCACGGCAAGGCGCTGAACGCCTACGCCGCCGCCGGGATCCGTTCCGACCACGAGGTGAGCACGATCGAGGAGGGCCGCGAGCGGCTCCGCGCCGGCATGTGGGTGCTGATCCGCGAGGCGTCGGGCGCGCGCAACCTCCACGCGCTGCTGCCGCTCGTCCACGAGTTCGGGCCGCACCGGCTCGCCTTCTGCACCGACGACCGCGAGCCCGAGCACATCGCCGAGGAGGGGCACATCAACTCGATGGTGCGGGCGGCGGTGGCCGCAGGCGTGGCCCCGGAGGACGCGCTCGTCATGGCCTCGTTCAACCCCGCCCAGTGGCACGGCCTCCGCGACTTCGGCGCGCTCGCGCCCGGGTACCAGGCCGACGTCCTCGTGCTCCCGGACCTCGAGCGCTTCGATCCCGAGCTCGTGCTGAAGTCCGGGCGTCCCGTCGGCGAGATCCCCAGGCCCGAGGTGCCCGAGTGGGTCCGGCACACGGTCCGCATCCGCCCGCTCTCGACGAACGACTTCGCCATCCCCTGGGAGAGCGACGGCGGCGCTCGCGTGATCGGGATCGTCCCCGACCAGATCGTCACCGATTCGCTCGTGGACGAGCCACGGGTCGAGGTCGGGAAGGCCGTCTCCGACCCCGAGCGGGATCTGCTGAAGATCGCGGTCGTCGAGCGCCACCTCGGCACGGGCCGGATCGGCCTCGGCCTCGTCCGCGGCTTCGGACTGAGGAGCGGCGCGCTCGCCTCCACCGTCGCCCACGACGCGCACAACGTCGTCGTCGTCGGCGTCAAGGACGACGACATGCTGCGCGCCGTCCGGCGGCTCGCCGACACCGGCGGCGGCGTCGTGGTCGTGGATGCCGGGATCGTGAAGGCGGAGCTCAAGCTCCCGATCGCCGGCCTCCTCTCCGACGCCTCGCTCGACGAGGTCATCGCCTCCAGCCGCGGCTGCGTGGAGGCGGCCCGGGCGCTCGGCTGCGGACTGCCCTCGCCCTTCCAGACGATGGCGTTCCTCGCCCTGTCCGTGATCCCGAGCCTGAAGATCACCGACCGGGGCCTCGTGGACGTCGATCGCTTCGAGCTCGTGCCTCTGCGGGCGTGAGCACGCTCCTCCACAACGCCTACGTCGTCGTGCTGGACGACGGGCGGACGGAGCACGAGGACGGCTGGGTGCTGCTCGACGACGGTCGGATCGGCCAGGTCGGTTCCGGCGATCCCCCGGACGCCGACGAGCGGGTCGACCTCGATGGCGCGCTGGTCACGCCGGGCCTCGTCAACACGCACCACCACCTCTACCAGACGCTCACGCGCGCGCAGGCCCAGCAGGCCGACCTCTTCACCTGGCTGAAGACGCTCTATCCGATCTGGGCCCGGCTGGACGGCGAGGCGGAGTACGCGGCCGCACGCACCGGGCTCGCCGAGCTGCTCCTCTCCGGCTGCACGACCGCGTTCGACCACCACTACGTCTTCCCGAAGGGCCAACCGGACGTGATCGACGCCTTGCTCCGTGCGGCGGAGGACGTTGGCGCCCATCTCGTCGTCGGGCGCGGCTCGATGGACCTCGGCGAGTCGCAGGGCGGGCTCCCGCCCGACTCGCTCGTTGAGGAGCGCGACGCGGTCCTCGCGGAGACCGAGACGCTGATCGGCCGCGGCGTCGAGGTCGCGGTCTCGCCGTGCTCGCCCTTCTCCGTCACGAAGGAGCTCATGGTCGAGTCGGCCGAGCTGGCGCGGAGGCACGGCGTGCCGCTGCACACCCATCTCGCCGAGACGGTCGAGGAGGACGCGTACTGCCGGGAGCTCTACGGCGTCTCGCCCGTCGAGTACCTGGAGGAGGTCGGCTGGGTCGCGGACGACGTCTGGTGCGCCCACTGCGTCCACCTCTCGGACGGCGACGTCCGGCTCTTCGGCGAGCGCGGAGTCGGCGTCGCGCACTGCCCGACCTCGAACCTGCGGCTCGGCGCGGGCATCGCGAAGGTGCCGGAGCTGGTCGACGCGGGGGCGCCGGTCGGACTGGGCGTCGACGGCTCGGCGTCGAACGAGCGCAGCGACCTCTCGTTCGAGGTCAAGCAGGCGATGCTCGTGGCGCGCGCCCGCCTGGGGTCCGGCGCGATGACGGCCCGAGAGGCCCTCGCGCTCGCAACTAGGGGAGGCGCCGCCGTGCTGCGTCGCGACGACCTGGGCTCGCTCGAGCCGGGCAGACGGGCCGACCTCGCGGTCTGGCGCACGGACGGGCTCGAGCTCGCCGGGGCGGCCGACCCGGTCGCCGGCTGGGTCCTCGCCGCGCCGCACAGAGTCGACCGTCTCTTCGTCGGAGGCGACGAGGTCGTCCGGGACGGGCACCTCGTCAGGGCGGACGAGGACGACATCGCGCGGGAACACCGCGCCCAGGCGCGAAGATTCCTCCCGTGAGCGCCTCGCTCTCCACCCACGTCCTC
>DASTWB010000158.1:0-4553 GCA_035758725.1 Gaiellaceae bacterium | reverse complement strand
ACCTCGGCGAGCCGCCCGAGCGCCGGCAGGTCGGCGAGGGTGGGCTGATCCACGTCGAGTCCGGAACGCCGCTCCAGGCCGTCAACGAAGGCGACGAGGAGCTCGTGCTCTACATCCACGGCGCGCCGCCCGAGCGCGGGCACGCCGAGTTCCTGGACTCCGCGGTCTAGCGCCGATCAGGCGGGCTCGGCCACCCAGTGCATCGGATCTCCCGCACCGAGATCGGTCACGCCCGCATCGCTCTACCAGCGTCCGGCGGTGGGCGGCGAAGGTCAGTGATCGCGCTTGCTGTTGAACGCGGGCCAGGCCCGCTCGAAGAGCCGGGGTTTCGCTAGGCCGCGGCCGGTTCGGCGGCGCGTGCCTTCTCGAACACGAGCTCGCCGTCGCGCGCATCGGCCCGCACCGTGTCGCCCTCGGCGAACTCGCCCTCGAGGAGCCGCAGCGCGAGCGGGTTCTCGACGAGCCGCTGGAGCGCGCGCTTCAGCGGGCGGGCGCCGTAGGTCGGGTCCCACCCTGCCTCGGTCACGAGCTCCCTGGCGGCGTCGGTCAGCTCGAGACCGAGGCCGCGCTCGGCCAGCCGGTCCCGCAGCCGCCGGAGCTGCAGCTCGACGATCTCGCCCAGCTGCTCGCGGGAGAGCGTGTGGAACTCGATGATCTCGTCGATGCGGTTGAGGAACTCGGGGCGGAACACGTCCCGCATCGCCTCGGCCGAGCGCACGTTCGAGGTCATGATGATCACGGTGTTGCGGAAGTCGACCGTGCGGCCCTGACCGTCGGTCAGGCGGCCGTCGTCGAGGATCTGCAGGAGCACGTCGAAGACCTCGGTGTGCGCCTTCTCGATCTCGTCGAGGAGGACGACCGAATACGGACGGCGGCGGACGGCCTCCGTCAGCTGCCCGCCCTCCTCGTAGCCGACGTAGCCGGGCGGCGCGCCGACGAGACGGGCGACCGTGTGGCGCTCCTGGTACTCGGACATGTCCAGTCGAACCATGGCCCGGTCATCGTCGAACATGAACTCGGCCAGGGCGCGTGCGAGCTCTGTCTTGCCGACGCCGGTGGGACCGAGGAAGACGAACGAGCCGATCGGGCGGTTCGGGTCCTGGAGGCCCGAGCGTGCGCGCCTGAGCGCATTGGCCACGGCCGAGACGGCCTCGTCCTGGCCCACGACGCGCTCGTGCAGCCGCTCCTCCATGTGGATGAGCTTCTCGGTCTCCCCCTCGAGCAGCTTGTCGACGGGGATGCCCGTCCAGCGGGCCACGACGGCGGCGACGTCGTCCTCGTCGACCTCCTCTTTCACCATCGGGTTCGCGACCGGGGCGCCGTCGCGCTGCTGCAGCTCCTGCTCGAGCTGCGGCAGCTCGCCGTACCGGATCTCTGCGACCCGCTGAAGGTCGCCTGCGCGCTCGGCGCGCTCGGCCTCCAGCCGGAGCTCGTCGATCCGGCCCATGATCTCCTTGACGCGCTCGAGCGCCTCCTTCTCGGTCGCCCAGCGCGCGGCGAGCTCGTCGCGGCGCTCCTTGGCCTCGGCGAGGTCCCGCTCGACCGGCTCGCGGATCTCCTCGGTCTCCTTCCCCATCGCGGCGAGCTCGATCTCGAGCTGGCGCACCCGCCGCTCGGCCTCGTCGAGCTCGATCGGAGACGAGTCGATCTCCATCCGCAGGCGGGACGCGGACTCGTCCACGAGGTCGATCGCCTTGTCCGGAAGCTGGCGGTCGGCGATGTAGCGGTCGGAGAGCACGGCGGCCGCGACGAGCGCGGCGTCGCGGATCCGGACGCCGTGGTGGGCCTCGTAGCGTTCCTTCAGGCCGCGGAGGATCGCGATCGTGTCCGAGACGGACGGCTCGCCGACGAAGATCGGCTGGAAGCGGCGCTCGAGCGCCGCGTCCTTCTCGATGTGCTTGCGGTACTCGTCCAGCGTCGTCGCCCCGATCGCGCGCAGCTCGCCGCGCGAGAGCATCGGCTTGAGCATGTTCGCCGCGTCGACGGCGCCCTCGGCCGCGCCGGCACCGACGATCGTGTGCAGCTCGTCGATGAAGAGGACGATCTGGCCTTCGGAGCGCTGAATCTCGGTGAGGACCGCCTTCAGGCGCTCCTCGAACTCGCCGCGGTACTTCGAGCCCGCGAGCAGCGAGCCGATGTCGAGGGCCCAGACGCGCTTCCCCTTCAGTCCCTCGGGGACGTCGCCGGCGACGATCCGCTGCGCAAGGCCCTCGGCGATCGCCGTCTTGCCGACGCCGGGGTCGCCGATCAGGACCGGGTTGTTCTTCGTCCGGCGCGACAGCACCTGGATGACGCGGCGGATCTCCTCGTCGCGCCCGACGACCGGGTCGAGCTTGCCCTGCTCGGCGAGCTCGGTGAGATCGCGGCCGAACTTCTCGAGCGCCTGGTAGCTGCCCTCCGGATCCTGGCTCGTGACCCGCTGGTCGCCGCGAACCTGCTGGAGCTTCTCCAGCAGCTCCGCGCGCGGAACGACGTCCAGCGCGAGCAGCAGATGCTCGGTCGAGACGTACTCGTCTTCCATCGACCGGGCTGCTTCCGAAGCGCGGTCGAGAACCTCCGCAAAGGCGCGGGAAACGACGGGCTGCTGCTGCGAGCCCTGGATCGCAGGCTTGCCTCGCAAGGTGGTCTCGGCCTCGGCGCGGAGCGCTCCGGGGTCGGGGACCAGCTGCTGCGGCAGCTCCTGGTCGAGCAGCGCGAGCAGCAGATGCTCCGGATAGATCTCCGGATTGCCCATCCGGCGCGCCAGCTCCTGGGCTGCGCCCACGGCTTCCTGCGACTTGATCGTCAGCTTGTTGAAGTCCATTAGTTGCGGCTCCTCACCGGCAGGGTCGGGTCCTCCCAGACGACGAGCTCCCGCTTGTACTGGCGCTCGACGTCGCGCATCCGCTGGCGCATCTCGCGCTCCATCCGCTCCATCCGGCGCTGCATCCGCCTGAGCTGGTCCTCGAGGCGCAGCACCATCTCGACGCCGGCCAGGTTGAGCCCGAGCTCGCTCGTCAGCTGCTGGATCAGGCGGAGGCGCTCGAGGTCCGACTCGGAGTAGAGCCGCGTGTTCCCCGAGGTGCGCTGGGGCCGGACGAGGCCCTTCTGCTCGTACATGCGCAGGGTCTGCGGGTGCATGCCGACCAGGTCGGCGGCGACGCTGATCATGTAGCGCGGCCTGTCGTCCACCTAGCTCACCTTCCTCAGCTGCTCGTACAGCTCGCGCTGCTTCTTGTTCAGCTTCTTCGGCACCTCGAGCTTCAGACGGGCGAGCACGTCGCCCTTCCCGCCCTTCAGCTTCGGCGCGCCGCGGCCCTTGATCCGCAGCAGCTTCCCGTGCTCCGACCCCGCGGGGACCTTCAGCGAGACGGCGCCTTCGGGCGTGGGCACCTCGACCTCGGTCCCGAGCGCGGCGTCGGCGAGACCGAGCGGCACCTCGACGACGAGATCGGCGCCGCGCCGCTGGTAGATCGGCGAGTCGGCGACCCGGGTGACGACGTGGAGGTCGCCCGGCGGGCCGCCGGCGACGCCGGCCTCGCCCTTCCCCTTGAGCCGGATCCGCGTGCCGTCCTTGACGCCCGCGGGGATCTTCACCGTGTAGCGCTTCGTCCGCCGCTCGCGGCCGGTGCCGCGGCAGCGCGGGCACGGATCCTCGACCACGGTGCCGTTCCCGCGGCAGCGCGGGCAGGGATGGGAGAGCGCGAAGAGCCCCTGGCTCTCGGAGGTGACCCCGCGGCCGCGACACTCCGGGCAGACCTTGGGCGAGGTGCCTGGCCTGGCGCCGGAGCCTCCGCACTCGCGGCAGGCGGTCTCGATCTCGACCGGAATCCTCGTCTCGACGCCCTTGAGGGAGTCCTCGAACGAGAGGCTGACCTGCGCCTCGACGTCGGCGCCGCGCTCGGCCCGCGGGCGAGCCTGCGTGCCTGGGCGACCGCGGCCGAAGATGCCGCCGAAGAGGTCTCCCAGGTCGCCGAGGTCGCCGAAGTCGAAGTTGAAGTCCCCCTGCGGGAACCCGCGGCGACCGTCGGACGCGCCGAACTGGTCGTAGGCCTTCCGCTTCTCGGGATCGGAGAGGACGTCGTACGCCGTCTGGATCTCCTTGAACCGGTCCTCGGCGTCCGTATCGCCCGGGTTGCGGTCCGGGTGGTGCTCGCGCGCGAGCTTGCGGTACGCCTTCTTGACCTCGTCGGCCGAGGCGCCCTTCTTGACGCCGAGGACCGAGTAGAGGTCCTTAGGCGTCGTCGCCACTCGAAACCACCACCCGCGCCGGACGCAAGACGCGGTCGCCCAGCCGGTAGCCCTTCTGCAGGACCTCGATCACGCTGCCCGCCTCCGCCTCGGACGGTTGCTGGAGCAGCGCCTCGTGGACGTGCGGGTCGAACTTCCCGTCGGTCGCGACCTCCTCCAGGCCCTCCCTGCGGAGGACGTCCGCGAACGACCGGGTGACGAGCGCGACGCCCTCCTCGAGTTTCGCCTCCTCGTGGGCCTCGGCGGCCTCGAGCGCGCGCTCGAGATCGTCCAGCACCGGCAGGAGCTCGCGCACGAGCCGCTCGTGGGCGCGCGCGACCCCG
>DASTWB010000143.1:0-4462 GCA_035758725.1 Gaiellaceae bacterium | reverse complement strand
GAACCGCTCCGAGATCGGCTCGAGGAGGATGACGCCGTCGGTGAGAGGCGGCTCCGGCGGCGCTATGCGCCGTGGCACTTCTTGAACTTCTTGCCCGAGCCGCACGGGCACGGGTCGTTGCGCCCGACCTTGTCGAACTCGGATGCGACGCGCTGCCGCGTCGCGACGGACGTCGCTCCCCCGCCGACCGCTCCGGCCATCGCCGCCGCGGGAGCAGCAACGGCTGCCGTCGCCCCCGCCGCCGCGATCGCGTCGGAGCCGGCGAGCGATTCGTGCTCGTACGCGTAGCCGTCGCCGTCCTCCTCGAACTCCTGGAGCTCCTGCAGCGCCTGCGCGTCCTGCTCCTGCACCTCGGCGTGGAAGAGGAGCGAGACGACCTCGCTGCGGATCAGGCGGCCGAGCTCCTCGAACATCAGGTGCCCCTCGTGGCGGTACTCCACGAGCGGGTCCTTCTGGGCCATCGCCCGCAGGTGCACGCCCTCGCGAAGGTAGTCCATGTTCTCGAGGTGCTCGCGCCAGCGCTGGTCGACGACCTGGAGGATCACGTAGCGCTCGACCTGCCTGGCGACCTCGTCACCCCACGCCTTCGTGCGGTCCTCGTACTCCTCCTGGGCCGTCTCGGCGAAGTCGTCCACGAGCGCCTCGCGCGAGACCTCCGGAAGGTCCTCGCGGATCTCCTCCTCGGTCATGTCGGTTCCGAAGAGGTCGTTCATCGCCTTCACGAGCTCGGCGATGTCCCAGTCCTCGACGAACTCTGCGGCCGTGTACTCGGCGACCAGGCTCTCCACGACCTCGTCGATCCAGCCCTTGACGTCCTCGGACAGGTCGTCGCCCTCGAGCACGCGCCTGCGCTGGTCGTAGATCACCTGCCGCTGGATGTTGAGGACGTCGTCGTACTTGAGGACGTTCTTCCGCATGACGAAGTTCTGCTCCTCGACCTTCTTCTGTGCGCTCTCGATCTGCTTGGAGAGGATCGAGGCCTCCATCGGCTGGTCGTCCGGGAGCTTGAAGCGCTCCATGATGTTGTAGATCCGGTCGCCGGCGAAGAGACGGACGACCTGGTCCTGGCCCGAGAGGTAGTAGCGCGACTCCCCGGGATCCCCCTGGCGGCCCGAGCGGCCGCGCAGCTGGTTGTCGATCCGCCGCGCCTCGTGGCGCTCGGTGCCGAGCACGTAGAGGCCGCCCAGCTCGCGGACGCCCTCCCCGAGCTTGATGTCGACACCTCGGCCGGCCATGTTCGTCGCGATCGTCACGGCGTGCTGTTCGCCGGCGTCCTTGATGATCTCGGCCTCGCGCTCGTGCTGCTTCGCGTTCAGGACGTTGTGCGGGACGCCGCGCCGCTGGAGGCGCTGTGCGAGATGCTCCGAGGTCTCGACGTCGATCGTGCCGACGAGCACCGGCTGGCCCGCCTCGTGGCGCTCGACGATGTCGTCCACGACCGCGTCGAACTTCGCGTCCTTCGTCTTGAAGATGAGGTCGTTCTGGTCGTCGCGGATGACCGGGACGTTCGTCGGGATCTCGACGACGTTCAGCCCGTAGATCTCGACGAACTCCTTCTCCTCGGTCTTCGCGGTACCGGTCATGCCGGCCAGCTTCTCGTAGAGGCGGAAGTAGTTCTGCAGCGTGATCGTCGCGAGAGTGACGTTCTCCTCCTGGATCCGGACGCCCTCCTTCGCCTCGATCGCCTGGTGGAGGCCCTCCGACCAGCGGCGGCCTTCCATGATCCGGCCGGTGAACTCGTCGACGATCTTGACCTCACCGTCCTGTAGGACGTAGTCCTGGTCGCGGTGGTAGAGCGCCTGCGCCTTGAGCGCCTGGTTCAGGTGGTTGACGAGCTGGACGTGGCGGGGGTCGTAGAGGTTGTCGACCCCGAGGGCGCGCTCGACCTTGTCGATCGCGGACTGGCTCGGGGACACCGTCTTGTGCTTCTCGTCGTAGGTGTAGTCGAGGCCGGACTGCTCCGTCTCGTCGATCCCCTTCGGCGTGACACCCTCGCTCTGCCGACCCTGCATCGTCTTCACGACCCGGGCGAAGTCGTAGTAGACCTGCGCAGCGACCTCCGGCTCGCCGGAGATGATCAGCGGCGTCCGCGCCTCGTCGATGAGGATCGAGTCGACCTCGTCCACGATGGCGTACGCGTACCCGCGCTGGACGGTTCCCTCGAGCGCGACCGCCATGTTGTCGCGGAGGTAGTCGAAGCCGAACTCCGAGTTGGTCCCGTAGGTGACGTCGGCCTCGTAGGCGCGGCGCCGCTCCGCGAACGGCATCATGTTCTGGATGTAGGCGACGTTCATCCCGAGGGCGTCCCACACGGGCTTCGTCCACTCGGGATCGCGCTTGGCGAGGTAGTCGTTGACCGTGACGAGATGGACGTTCCGGCCGGTGAGCGCGTTCAGGTAGAGCGGCTGCGTCGCGACGAACGTCTTTCCCTCACCGGTTCGCATCTCGGCGATGTCGCCCTCGTGCAGGGCGATGCCGCCCATGAGCTGCACGTCGAAAAGGCGGATCCCCATCGTCCGCTTGAAGGCCTCGCGCACCGCGGCATAGGCCTCGAAGAGGATGTCCTCCGGCGTCTCGCCGTTCTCGAGCCTCTGGCGGAACTCGGCGGTCTTCGCGGGGAGGTCGGCGCTCTCGAACTCCTCCTCGAGCGTTCCGATGTAGGCCGCCTGATTCTTGAGCCGCTTGAGCCGCCGGCCCTCGCCGACGCGCAGGAATCGCTCGAAGCTGCCGAGATCAGTGGCCACGAACCTAGGGTATCGGAGGCAAGTGGCCCCACCCTGAGCCCGCCCGGCGGTTCACAAAGGGTTTACCTCGACGGCCCAGAGGTTCCCGTCGAGGCGCTCGGCGTTCAGGACGAAGTTCGCATGGCTGGCGGCCCCGCGCGCCTCGAGGGTCGGGATGCTCTCCCAGGCGGGCTGCTCGTCGACGAGCAGGGTCCGCTCGCCGTCCTGCATCGCGAGGTTGACCCTGTCGCCCGGCACGTCCTCCGCCAGCTCGACGACCTCGATCGCGTTTGCGGCCACGGCCCAGAGGTCGCCCTCTCTCCGGACGGCGCGCGCCCGGTACGGAGGCGGCACCGATTCCTCGACGGCCGCCGTCAGCGGGGCCATGACCTCTGCGGGCAGGTCTTCGTCCACCAGCAGCGTGCCGTCGGCGAGCGCGGTGAAATCGAGGGTGTCCCCGGGCAGGCCAGGTGCTTCCGCCGCCGCCACGGCGTCCCAGCGGCGGGGCCGCCCGCCGTGCAGGACGTCGAGCGTCCCGGTCGCCGACGGCGGGACGACGGGCGCAGGTCCCGACTTCCAGTCGAGCAGGTCGGTTCCCTCGGCGAGCTCTTCGTGGAGCGCCTTCTTGCGCCGCCGCCAGAAGGGCATCGTCTAGGTCTGCGGCTCGATCAGGCCGTAGGCGCCGTCGCGGCGCCGGTAGACGACATTGACCTCGGCCGTCTCGGCGTTCTGGAAGACGAAGAAATCGTGGCCCACGAGCTCGAGCTGGAGCACCGCCTCCTCCGGGCTCATCGGCTTGATCGCGAACCGCTTCGACTTGACGATCATCGGTTCCTCCTCGACCGGGATGCCGTCCTCGGGGAGCCCCGGCTCGGGCATGCTCGTCCGCCTGGGCCGACGCTTCTCGCGGTAGCGCTTGACCTGCCGCTCCAGCTTGTCCACGAGCTGGTCGATCGAGGCCTTGTGGTCCGCAGATGCCTCCCGCGCCCGGAGGATCGGGCCCTTCGTCCAGATCGTCGCCTCGGCGACGTGGTTCCGCGAGATCGAGGGGTTCCGCTCGACCGCGAGCTCGAGCTCCACCCGCGTCGGGTCTGCCAGCTGGCGCCCGAGCTTCGAGAGCTTCTCTTCCGCGTACTCACGAATCGAGTCGGTGACCTCGACGTTCTTGCCCTTCACCTGGAGTCGCACCAAGCCCTCCCGAGATCGCCGTTGCCGATGGCGCTGTCGATTGTATTGACCTGACCGCACGCGCGAAGGTGACGACGTCCACCCGGACGGCGCCGGCCTGTCGGAGCGCCGTGGCCGCCGCGGCGGCGGTCGCC
Organism: Gaiellaceae bacterium; assembly: GCA_035758725.1. Lineage (GTDB taxonomy): Bacteria > Actinomycetota > Thermoleophilia > Gaiellales > Gaiellaceae > JACDAN01. The sequence goes on along the minus strand of DASTWB010000143.1, from coordinate 417 downwards.
CCGGTCGTGAAGACGTCGTCGGCGAGGATCAGGCTCCGGGGAACCCGACCGCGGGCCGCGAACGCACCTCGGACGTTCCGCCGGCGCGCAGGCAGGGTCAGGCCGCGCTGCGGACGCGGCGCTCGCGTCCGGCCCAGCGAGTCGACGACCGGCAGCCTCCAGCGCAGCCCGAGCTCGCGGGCGAGGCGCTCCGCCGGATGGTGGCCGCGACGGACGCTCCGGTCGCCGTCGGGCGGGACGAACGCGACCGCGTCTGCCACAGGGCGGGCGACGGCCGCACAGACGATGTCCGCCGCGAGCTCGGCCAGGCGCCGAAGACCGCGCTCCTTCCACGCTGCCACGAAGGCAGGAACCGGCGGCTCGTATGCGACGGCGGCTCGGGCGGAGGCGAACGCGATCCGGCGCCCCGCGCACTCG
>DASTWB010000137.1:0-9137 GCA_035758725.1 Gaiellaceae bacterium | reverse complement strand
GGAGGAAAGTAGACGGACGTCTCCGGGTAGTCGAACCGGCCCGCCGGGCTCACGTGCTTGATCTGGTACGCCATCGACCCGATCCGGTCGGCGACGCGCCGCGTGTACCTGATGTCGCCGCCGCCGTTGAGGACGTCGACGGAGATGCGCCACGGAGGGGGCATGGCGGCGACGGCCGCGGAATCGGCCGCGTCGTGGCCGAGGCGGGGCGGGAGGACGACGGCGAGGAAGAGCGCGAGCGCGGTCGCGGCGAGCCCGGCGGCCACGGCGATCCTGCCGCGCGGGTTGCTCGTCATCGGCCCGACCGGAAGGCCGGCCAGGCGGCGCGCCTCGCGGCGGTCGATGCCCAGCGCGGTCATGTAGAGGAGGAGGGCGACGGTCGCCCGCTCGCTCGAGCGGAACCGGTACAGGCGTCCCTCCTCGAGCCACTCGACCTCGTCGGGCGTGAGACCGGCCCGGCGGGCTGCGTCCTCGGGAGTGAGCTGTCTGCGGAGTCGCGCGCGCGCGAGCGCGGAGGGCTCCTCGTGGGCCACCGACAGCACGGCTTCCATGAACGCGTTCATTCTGCGGGTTCTCCTTTCAACCTGCCGGGAATCTCATCGGCTGAATCGACATCCCCTGGAGGCCCGAGGTCGTCGCACGGGACGAGAGCGGGATCGAGGGCCCGCGCGCCCTCGTCCGGAACGCGCGGCCAGACCGAACGGCCGAGGACGACCGGGTGGCCGCGATCCCCGGCGTACGAGGCGGCGACGACCTCACCGGCACCCTCGCGCCAGGCCTGCAGGACACGGTCGATCGCGTCCGGAGAGAGGTCGGGGCCGTCGGCGAGCACGACGACCGCGGCCTCGACGTCGGCGGAGAGCGTGCCGAGCCCGCAGCGGAGCGAGGCGCCGGGGCCGTCCTCCCACTCCGGGCAGTCGACGACGGTCGCGTCGGTCTCGACCGGGTGGGCTCCGACGACCACGACGACCTCGTCCACCGAGCTCGCCCGCACGCGCTCGAGCACCTCGGGCAGCAGGAGCGCCTGTTTGGCGCCGCCGAAGCGGCTCCCTGCTCCCGCCGCGAGGACGATCGCCGTCACCACGCCGGCATTGTCGCGCCGGCCGTCGCGCTCAGTCGCCCGAGACGGACGTGTGCTTGATGACGATCCGCTCGGTCGGCGCCTCGGTGCGCATGTTGCCCAGCTTGCCGATCTTCTGGACGACGTCCATTCCCGAGACGATCTTCCCGATGACGGCGTAGTCGGGCGGAAGGTTCGCGTTGTCGGCGGTCACGATGAAGAACTGGCTGCCTCCGGTTCCGGGCGGCTCGAAGCTCGACTTCGCCATCGCGACGACCCCCTTCGTGTACTGCGTGTCCGGGGGCGGGGCGTCGATCGTGGTGTAGCCCGAGCCGCCGTTGCCCGTGCCGGTGGGATCCCCGCCCTGGATGATGAAGCCGGGGACGATGCGGTGGAACCGCGTGTTGTCGAAGAATCCACGCTTTGCGAGGTCGACCATCGAGTCGCCGTTGCACGGGGCCCGGCTCCCGTCGATCTCGACCGTGAACGTCCCATGCGAGGTCTCGAAGGTGATCTGCGGTCTCGCATCGCGGGCGAGCGGCTGGAGGTCCGGCGGGTGGGTCGGGTCCTGGATCTCCACGTCGCAGGATGTGGCCTGGGGCCCGGACGAGGAGTCGCTTCCCCCGCATCCCGCCGCGATCGCCACGAGGAGGAGCAGGGCCGCAGAGCGCCTCACGGGCCGACCTCGACGAGCGCGCGCCGGATCAGCGCGCGGCCGATCTCCAGCTTGTAGGCGTTCTGGGGGAGCGGCGTCGCCCTGTCCAGCTCGGCTTCGCCGTCGAGGAGCCAGGGAATCGGGGCCATCCCCGAGACGGCGATCCGCGTGCCTTCGGACCGGCGCGCGGCCGCCACGCCCACGAGCGCGAACGAGAAGCGCCGGCGGTCCATGGCCTTCAGGTACGTGCTCGCCTCGGGCGTTGGCACGTCGAGCTCGAGGATGAGCTCGCCGGCCTCGAGGGTCGTCGTCTCACGGTCGTCGTCCGTCGGGAGCCGGTAGAGGTCCGCGACCGGCAGCTCGCGCCGGTCGGTGCGCACCGTCGCCCCGAGCGCGAGCAGAGCGGCGGCGGGATCGGACGGGTGCGCGGACGCACAGGGCTCGTTCGCGAAGACGGCGTGCTCCCGGTGGGCGCCCTCGCGGGCGAAGCACCGGTCGCCGCCGTGGAGCCAACACGGGTACCGGAGCCGCCAGTACCAGCACCGCGTCGCCTGGAGCAGGTTCCCGCCGATCGTCCCCATCGCGCGGAGCTGCGGCGACGCGGCGAGGCGGCACGCCTCGCGCAGCGCGTGGGGGATCCCGGCGTCGGCCTCCAGCTCGCCCAGTGTCGTTGCCGCGCCGATCCGCGTCCCCTCGATCCCTCTCGGGACCACCCCGCGGATGTCGACGAGCGTCGTCGCCTCTCTGAGGCGGTCGCGGACGAGCGGCACGAGCTCCGTGCCGCCGGCGAGCGGAACGGAGCCCGAACCATCTTCGAGCGCGTCCTGCGCCGCCTGGAGCGAATCAGGCCGTAGGAGCTCCAACCCGCTCCGGTGCCCGCTCCCGGGCCTCTCGCAAGGCGCGCAACATCTCCTCCCGGCTGATCGGCAGCGAGCGGACGTCCGCCCCCGTCGCGTCCCGGATCGCATTCGCGATCGCAGCCGCGGTCGGGATGATCGGCGGCTCGCCGAGCCCCTTCGACCCGAGGTTCGTGAGGTGCGTGTCCGGCTCGTCCACGAGATCCGTCACGATCTCTGGGACGTCGGCGATCGTCGGAAGCTTGTAGGCATCGAGCGTCACGGTCAGGTTCCTGCCCGTGTGCGGGTCGAGGAGCCGGTGCTCCGAGAGCGTGTGCCCGAGCCCCTGGATGACTCCGCCCTCCACCTGGCTGGAGGCGCCGAGGGGGTTGATGACGCGGCCGACGTCGTGGATCGCGGCGATCCTGTCCACACGGACCTCGCCGGTCTCGACGTCGACGGCGACCTCGGCGACCTGGACGCCGAAGGTGAGGACGCGCATGCCGGTCGGGTTCGGCCCACGAGACCCCTGACCGAGGATCTGCGCCGACTCCAGCAGCCCGGTGATCTCCTCCAGTGGCCACGAGCCGCCGTCCGAGCAGACGATCCGGCAGCCCTTCAGCGAGAGCAGGCGCTGCTCCCGGTCGTAGCGCTGGGCGGCGATCTCGAGGATCTGGCGGGCGGCGTCCGCAGCCGCCGAGCGGACGGCCGGGCCCATGGACGGGATCGTCGACGAGCCGGCCGAGATCGTCGCGTAGGGCCCGCGGGACGTGTCCCCGAGGGTCACCTCGATCCGGTCGACGGGGAGTCCGAGCTCCTCGGCCGCGATCTGCGCCATCGCTGTCGCGCTCCCGGTGCCGATGTCCTGCATCGCGGTGACGACGGTGGCCCGGGCGTCGGCGCCGACCCGCACCCACGCGTAGGAGGGCGGCCCGCCTCCGCCGTACCAGACCTGGCTCGCAAGGCCCACGCCGTGCTTCCAGGTCGCGTCCGACCGCGCGCGCACCTCCTCCCGCCGTCCCCAGTGGGGCTCGGCCCGCCGGTAGCACTCGAGGAGGTTCTTGGAGGAGAACGCCCGGCCGTCCATCGCGTCCTGGTCGGTGTAGTTGCGCTTGCGGACCTCGAGCGGGTCGAGGTCGAGCTTGGCGGCCAGCTCGTCCATGAGACATTCCAGCCCGAACGTCCCCTCGACGAACCCGGGCGCGCGGAACGCCTTCATCGGCGTCGTGTTCAGCTTCGCGCCGTATTCGACGGTCCTGACGTTCTCGCACGCGTAGAGCATCCGCATCGGCCCGCCGGTCGAGGCGAGCCAGCCGCCCCAGCCGTTCGAGTTCACGAACTCGCCGTCGAGCGAGGTCAGGGTCCCGTCCGAGCGGGCGCCGACGCGGAGCCGCTGGATCGTCGCGTTACGGTTCCCCGCGTCGAGGTTCTCCTCCCGGCGGGTGAGCGCGCACTTGACCGGGCGCCCGGTTCGCCGCGCGAGCTCGGCGGCGATGTAGGTGTGGGCGTCGGGGCCGTTCTTGGAGCCGAACCCGCCGCCCATGAACTCGCAGACGACCCGGACGTGGTCCTGCGGGAGCCCGAAGTGCTCCGCCACGTTCTCGCGGATGCCCCAGACGAACTGCGTCGAGATGTAGACGGTGAGGTGGTCGGCGCCCTCCCACTCGCAGACGGACTGGTGGGTCTCCATCGAGTTGTGCACGACGGTCTGCGTCCGGTACTCGGCCTCGATCACGACGTCGGCCTCGGCCAGGCCGCGCTCGACGTCGCCGCGCTCGTAGCGGCTCGGGTCGCCCACGAGCTGATTGCGGCGGACGGCCTCGTCCGGGTCGAGCAGCGGCTCGAGCTCCTCCCACTCGACCTCCAGGAGTGCGAGGGCGGCGCGTGCCTCCTTGTAGGTGTCGGCCGCGACGGCGGCGACGGGCGCGCCCTGGTACGCAGGCTCGTCGGTCAGCGGGTCCACGTCTGGGCCGATGACGGCCCGGACGCCGGGCGCCTGCTCCGCCATCCGCGTGTCGAGCTCCCGGACACGCGCGCGGGCGAACGGGCTGCGGAGCACGGCCGCGTGCAGCATCCCCGGCAGCTGGACGTCCGCCGTGTAGCGCGCCTCGCCGCGCGCCCGCACGAACCCGTCCTGACGCGGCGCGGGACGGCCAACGGTGTCGCGGGGGCCTGCGGGCCACTGCTCGAGCGCGTCCTCGTCGACGACCACCCACTGCTCGGTGTAGCGGCCCTCGACCTCTTTCTCCGTCCGGATCAGCCTTGCCACGCGGAAATCGCCTCCTCGATCTTCGGATACGTCCCGCAGCGGCAGAGGTTGCCGGCCATCGCGTGGCGGATCTCCTCGGAGCTGGGGGAGGGGTTCGCCGCGACGAGCGCCGTCGCGGAGACGATCTGCCCCGGCGTGCAGAAGCCGCACTGGAGCGCGTCTGCCTGGACGAACGCAGCGACCATCGGGTGGTCGCGGAGCCCTTCGATCGTCGTGACCTCTCCGTCGACGCCGTGGACGAGCGTGATGCAGGAGAGGATCGGCACCCCGTCGACCTGGACGGTGCACGCACCGCAGTGGCCCTCGTTGCACGCGATCTTCGTCCCGGTCAGTCCGATGTGCTCGCGGAGGTAGTGCGCAAGCGACGTCCCGACGGGCGCGTCCACGGCGAAGGCGCCGCCGTTCACGCGAAGCTCAGGCACCCGGCGTCACCGCGATGATGTCCGCGAGGTGGACGAGCGCGAAGACGGAGCGGCTCGTCGCGATCCGCTCGCCCTCCTCCTCGATCTCGGGCAGCACGCGCCACAGGTCCTGTGCCGCCGACAAGAGCTCCTTGATCCGGTCCATCTCCTCGATGTAGCCGTCGCGCTCGTAGCAGGCGTTCAGCGCAAGGCCGATGACGCCGACCGTGTCCGCCTGGCGTGTCCAGAGGAGCGGCGCCGCCATCGACAGGTACTGGTGGACCCGGGCCAGCGCCATCGACTGGCGGAACTCGCCGCGGCCGCGCGCCTCCGACGGCTCGAGCGGCTCCTCGCCGTCGGCGATCCGGTCGGCGTTGCCGGCCAGGAGCTCGCGAATCTGCGCCTCCGTCAGGCCGGCCGTGATCGCCGTCCTCAGCGAGATCAGCAGCGACTGCGGCTGGCGCCCGTACGGATAGTCGGAGGCGTAGAGGATCTGTTCCGGCGGCACCTGGTGGAAGAAGTCGAGGAGGTCGACCGGACTCCAGACCGAGGTGTCGAAGAAGACGCCCTTGCGGCCGGCGAAGTGGCCCGCCAGCGCGGCGAGGTCTGCGATCCCGGCGTGGGCGATGATCAGCTGGGCCCCCGGGTAGCGGTCGACGAGCCGGTGGAGGTGGTCGGCGATCGGCGGCAGCCCGCGGCCGCCGTGGATCAGGATCGGGACGTGCCGGTCGGCGGCCAGCTCGAACACCGGCGCGAGGCGCTCGTCGTTGAGGGCGAAGCGCTGGGCCCGCGGGTGGAGCTTGATCCCGCGCGCGCCGCGGTCGAGGCAGCGGATCGCCTCCTCGATCGGCCCCTCGTTCATGTCCAGGCGGACGAAGGGGATCAGCCGGCCGGCGGAGCGCTCGGCGTGGAGCAGCGTCCGGTCGTTGGGCGCGCGGAAGCCCGGCTCGCGGTCGGGCTCGTCCATGCAGAACATGAGCGCGCGCGAGAACCCGTAGGCGTCCATGATCCGCTCGAGCTCCTCGTACTGGCCCGACATCCCGTCGATGTCGAGCCCCAGGTGGACATGGGCGTCGAAGAGCTCGGCGCCTTCGGGCAGCAGCCGGCGCAGCTCCGCGTCGTAGCTGGCGATCAGCGCCTGGGCGCGCGACAGGATCGCTTCCACGGCCCGTCAGTGTATGCAGAGGCCCGGTATAGGATCGCTGCATGCCTGACGTTCTGATCTACGCCGACAACATGCACACGCCGGAGCTCCGGCACGAGGTCCCCGTTCCCGCCCCCGACCCGTTCCTCTACGTCGAGAAGAACGGCACGAAGCACGTCGTCATCACGTCCTTCGAGGTCGACCGGATGAAGGAGGTGGGGCTCGAGGCGCACCCACTCGAGGAGTTCGGCTGGGACGAGCTCATCGGGAAGGGGCCGCGCGAGGTGCAGCTGCTGCAGCTCCATGTCCAGGCGGTCGAGGGGCTGGACGTGAAGGAAGCGGTCGTCCCCCACACCTTCCCGCTCGAGCTCGCCGACGCGCTTCGCGAGCACGGCGTCCGGGTGACGCCCGACCGCGCCTTCTTCGACAAGCGCCGGCGGGCGAAGAACGAGGCCGAGATCGCCGGGATCCGCAAGGCGCAGCGCGGCACCGAGGCCGCGATGGACGCCGCGCGCGACCTCTTCCGGAGGGCAGAGCCCCTGAACGGGACGCTGACCGTCGACGGCGAGACGCTGACGTGCGAGCTCCTCAAGGCGAGGATCACGGATGTCTTCAACCAGCACGGCCTCGTCAGCGACGAGATGATCGTCTCGCACGGCGCGCAGACGGCCGTCGGGCACGACATGGGCTCCGGCCCGGTCGCGCCGAACGAGCCGATCGTCCTCGACCTCTTCCCGCGAGACCGCGAGTCCGGCTGCTACGCGGACATGACCCGGACCTTCGTGATCGGCGAGCCGCCCGAGGAGCTCGTCGAGTACCACCGGCTGGTCAAGGAGGCACTCGACCGGTCGCTCGAGGCCGTGAAGCCGGGCGTCGAGGGCCGGGCCGTCTTCGAGCGGGTCTGCGACGTCTTCCACGAGGCCGGCTATCCGACCCAGCTCTCGAAGAAGGACGGCGAGGTGCTCGACCGCGGCTTCTACCACGGGCTCGGGCACGGTGTCGGGCTCGAGGTGCACGAGGCGCCGTACCTCTCGCGCGATCCCGGCACGCTCGAGGTCGGCGACGTGATCACGCTCGAGCCGGGCCTCTACCGTCCGGGGTTCGGAGGCTGCCGCCTGGAGGATCTCGTCCTCGTCACAGAGGATGGGGCCGAGAACCTCACGCAGTATCGGTACGACTTGCAGCCCTAGCGTTCCACGTTTCTTCGCGAGCGCGCTGGCGGAGGCGATAGGTTGAGCCCTCCCACCGGAGGGCTCAACCGCTCAAGGAGGATTCTGTGGCTCAACCGGACACGCGTCAGCACTCGATCGAGACGATGTTCGAGGAGGTTCGGCGCTACCCGCCGGATCCCGAGTTCGCCGCGCAGGCGAATGCGCAGGCGGAGCTCGGCGAGCTCGACTTCGAGGAGCTCTGGGCCCGCGAGGCGCAGCGGATCACCTGGTACGAGCCGTGGACGACCCTCCTCGAGTGGGAGCCGCCGTACGCGAAGTGGTACCTCGGCGGGAAGCTGAACGTCTGCTTCAACTGCGTCGACCGGCACGTCGAGGCGGGACGGGGCGGCAAGGTCGCCTACCACTGGGAGGGCGAGCCCGAGGACGATCGGCGCGATCTGACCTACGCCGACCTCCAGGCCGAGGTCGTGCGTCTTGCGAACGCGCTCAAGGAGCTCGGCGTCGGGAAGGGGACGAAGGTCGCGATCTACATGGGCATGGTCCCGGAGCTCGCGATCGCGATGCTCGCCTGCACCAGGCTGGGCGCGCCGCACACGTTCGTCTTCGGCGGCTTCTCGGCGGACTCGCTCTCGGGGCGGATCAACGACATGGGCTGCACGGTGCTCGTCACGCAGGACGAGGCGTGGCGGCGCGGCGCCAAGGTGCCGCTCAAGCAGATCGCCGACGAGGCGCTGGAGGACGCGCCCGGGATCGAGAGGGTGGTGGTGCTCCGGCGCACCGGCGGCGAGGTCCCGATGCACGACGGACGCGACGTCTTCTGGGACGAGGCTGTCGAGGGCAAGCCGGACGACCCCGCGTCATGTCCGCCCGAGCCCATGGACTCCGAGGACCTGCTGTTCCTCATGTACACGTCCGGGACGACCGCGAAGCCCAAGGGGATCGCCCACACGACGGGCGGGTACCTCGTCGGCATCGCGACGACGCACCACTACATCTTCGACCTCAAGCGGGACGAGGACGTGTACTGGTGCGCGGCCGACATCGGCTGGATCACCGGCCACAGCTACATCGTCTACGGGCCGCTCGCGAACGGCGTCACCTCCGTCATCTACGAAGGCACGCCGGACTATCCCGGCAAGGACCGCTGGTGGGGCATCGTCGAGCGCTACGGCGTGACGATCCTCTACACGGCGCCGACTGCGATCCGGGCGCACATGAAGTGGGGCCCGGAGCACGCGGCGAAGCACGACCTCTCCTCGCTGCGGCTGCTCGGTTCGGTGGGTGAGCCGATCAACCCGGAGGCGTGGATGTGGTACCGCGACCACATCGGCGCGGCGAAGCTTCCGGTCGTGGACACCTGGTGGCAGACCGAGACCGGGATGATCCTGATCGCGCCGCTGCCGGGGCTGACGACGTTGAAGCCCGGCTCGGCGACGAAGCCGTTCCCCGGCGTCGATGCGGCCGTCCTCGACGAGGCCGGCAACGAGGTGGGGCCTGGAGGCGGCGGCTATCTCGTCCTCCGCAAGCCCTGGCCGGCGATGCTCCGCGGGATCTACGGCGACGAGGAGCGCTACGTCCAGACGTACTGGTCGCGCTACCC
>DASTWB010000129.1:0-15663 GCA_035758725.1 Gaiellaceae bacterium | reverse complement strand
CCCGACCAGTACTCGTCGTGCCCCACCGAGAGGAACGCGCGATGCTCGAGGAGCTCGGGGCCGGAGCGGGCGGTGTCGATGCCGCTGAAGTAGCTGACGTCGTACCCGTTGCGCTCGAGCCAGCGCACCATCGGGTACTCGTCCTCCCACACGAAGGACGGGCTCGCGTACTCCCGGGTCGTGAAGGGGCGGTTGTAGCTGACCTTGTACGCGCGGCCGGCCGGGCCTCCGACGTAGAGGCTGTTACCGCCGTAGCGGTTGTACGCCTGCCACGTGGTGTCCGAGGTCTGGAAGAGGACGTCGGAGGCGCCGTCGTCGTCCCGGACGACGAAGAAGATGTGGCTGTCCCCGCCGGTGTCGGTGCGGACGAGGCGCGCGAAGTAGATCCCCGACACGGCCCCCGGCGGCACCTGCCACCGCGCCGACTCGGCCCAGTTGCCGCAGTCGACGAGGCCGGTGCTCGTGTCGGTCAGGCAGCTCGGCTGCAGCTGCGGTAGCGAGGCGCTCGGCGCGACCGTCGCGACCTTGCGGGCGCCCGCGCCGCCGTAGTACCCCATCCGGTAGATGTCGATGCGGTAGTCGAGGGCGTCGGTCTTGATCTTGAAGGCGACCTCGTCACCGTCGTTCACGCTGAAGTCGGTCGCGAAGCCCTGGATCGACGGGTCGCCCATGCCGGCGACGTCCCACTCGCTGGACGGGTTCCCCGGCCGGGCGTTCTCGCAGACGATCGGGTTCGGCTCGGACGCGCAGGTGTCCGGCGCAGGAGCCGCGAGGCCGCTCGATCCACCCGCGACGAAGAGCACGGCGACGGCCCCGAGTCCGGGCAGGAGTCGTGCAACCGTCCGCCACCTCAAGTGCCTCTCCGCTCCTCTCGACCAAGCGCGGGCCTGACGCCCGCGGTGCAGAACCAGTATTGATCGGGGCGGGTCGAGGTCGGCCTAGCCGAAGGAGCAGCATCGGCACGGTCCTGCGCGCTTCCGGGGCTAGGAATATCGCCGTTTCGCTATTGCAAGTCAGGCGCTGCGGATTCCGATGCTTGATTCCGTGGGAGCAGAGGGGGCGCTGACGCGCCCCTCTGCTCTTCTCGGGGAGGTGCGGGGTCGAGGGTTAGGCGGCCCGGTCGATCCGGTCTTCGAGGCGGGCGCGGCGAATGATCTCGCTGCGATCGCCGAAACGCGTCCGGACGCGGGCTTCGCGGTGTTCATCCCAGAGCTTCGCGACGCGCTCGTCGAGCTCGCGGAGCTCGTTGGCGAGGACGGCGTCATGTCCAGCGGACAGACGGTGCAGGAGAGCGGCGCGGTCCTCGCTGGCGCGCTCGATCTCGCTACGGATTTCCTGGAGCGTCTTCACAGTGCAAGAAAACGAACCTGCGCACTTCGACATTCCCTACTCGTAACCGAGCTCGCGGATCCGATCCTCGTCCAGGCCGAAGAAGTGTCCGAGTTCGTGGAGGACCGTGATCCGGATCTCCCTTCGGAGCTCATCGGGGTCCGGGAACGACTCCACGAGCGGCAGCCGGTAGATCACGATCCGGTCGGGAAGCGCGCCGGCCCGGTCGCTCGCAGGCCCGAGCCCGCTGTACCAGCCGAACAGGTGCGGGTCGTCCGGGCTCTCGTCCTCGACCACGACCGCGACGTTCCGGAGCGCGCCGGCGAGCTCCGGCGGAAGGTCGTCGAGCGCGGCCAGGACGTGCTCCTCGAACTCGGCCTCGTCCATCAGTACGCAGGCTGGAGCGGACGTTGCCTGACGAAGAACCGGACGGCGACGGCGCCGAACACGAAGCCGCCGAGGTGCGCGAAGAAGGCGACGCCTCCGCCGGCCTGCGGCTCGACCAGCGAGAAGCCGCCGGCCCACAGCTGCAGCGCGAACCAGACGCCGAGGAAGAGCCAGGCCGGAACCTCGCGGAGGAAGAAGATGAGGAAGAAGAACACCGTGACGACGCTCGCGTTCGGCAGCAGGACGAGGTAGGCGCCGAGCACGGCCGAGATCGCGCCGCTCGCCCCCAGGTTCGGAATCTGCGCGGCGGCCTCGCTGCCGACGAAGAGCGTGAACGCCGTCTGGGCGACGGTTGCCGCCAGGCCGCCGAGCACGTAGAAGACGAGGAACCGGAGCTTGCCGAGCGCGTCCTCGACGTTGTTGCCGAAGATCCAGAGGAAGAGCATGTTGCCGCCCAGGTGCAGCCAGTCTGCGTGCATGAACATCGACGTGAAGGCTGTCACGGGCCAGTCCTCTCCCACGACCGGGCACTCGCGCGTCACCTCGCACGGGTGGTAGGCGAGCTGGTTCACCGCGCGGTCGAAGTCCGGCAGCTCGTAGAGGACGAAGACGGCGACGTTCGTCGCGATCAGGAGCAGCGTGACGAGCGGGAAGGACCGGGTCGGGACGTTGTCCTTGATCGGGAACACGCGGTTCCCGCCGGCTAGCGGACGACGAGCGAGAGGATCGCCTGCTCGAGCCCCGGCATCGGCGGATCGTACTGGCCGGAGGGACTTGACAGAGACACGCTTAGGTTTTATATTGGCGATCGAATCAATCCGTCAGCAGGAGGTAGGAACATGGCCACCGTGGTTCGTTGGGAGCCTTTCCGTGAGCTGGCGGCCCTTCAGAACGACATGGGCCGCCTCATGAGCACGTTCCTCGGCCAGGGCCAGGTCAACGGCGAGAACGGACAGCGGTCATGGCTGCCGGCCGTCGACGTCTGGGAGACCGAGGACGAGCTCGTCTACGCCTTCGACCTTCCGGGGATCCCGGAGGACAAGATCTCCGTCGAGTACGACGACGCGGCCCTGACGGTCAGCGGCGAGCGCGAGCGCTCCGAGGACGTGACGAGCGACCGCTTCTACCGGTTCGAGCGCCGCTTCGGATCGTTCTCGCGCACCGTCGGCCTGCCGCAGGGCGTCGGCGAGGACGGCATCAAGGCGGAGTACCGCAACGGCGTCCTCGAGATCCACGTCCAGAAGCCGGAGGCGCCGAAGCCGCGCCGGATCCCGATCGGCTCCGGCGAGCAGGCGACGATCGAGGGCTCCTCGAAGCAGAAGTAGGCCCAGCGCCTTTCGGACGCGTGAGAGGGCGGCCCTCGGCCGCCCTCTCTATTCCTGGAGCAGCTCGCGAAGCCGGGCGAGGCCGGCGAACATCCGGCTCTTGACGGTGCCGAGCGGGACCCCCAGTCGCTCGGCCAGCTCCGATTGGGTGAGGCCGCCGTAGTACGCGAGCTCGAGCGCCTGCCGCTGGTCACCCGGGAGCGCCGTCAGGGCGTCCTGGACGGCGGCCCGCCGTTCCCTCAACGTCGCATCCTCGTCCACCGGGGCCACGGCGGGCTCCGGCGCCGACTCCAGCGGCTCGCCGCGCCGCCGCTCCTCACGCCGGACGAGATCGACCGCGCGCCGGTGGACGACGGTGAGGATCCACGTGGACGGCTTGGCCCGCTCCCGCCTGTAGCCGTCGGCCGCCCGCCAGACGGCGAGAAACGCCTCCTGGACCGCATCCTCGGCGAGCGCCCGGTCGCGGAGAATCCGGAATGCGAGGCCGTAGGCCAGGCGGCCGAAGCGGTCGTAGAGGACGCCGAGCGCGTCGTGATCCCCCCGGCCGACGGCCTCGAGCACGTCCTCGTCGGAGCGATCGGCCTCGCGGGCGGGCTCCTCGCGGCCGACGGCGAGCGTGACGGCGTACTCAGACATCGGCGCTCGCGAGGATCTCGCCGGTGGGCTGGTCCGAGCCGCCGGCGGGCTCGAGCGTGACGGCGACGACGTCACCCTCGTCGACCGGCTCCTCCAGGTCGACGGAGCGGCAGCCGCCGGCGAAGAGCCCGGCCGGCCGGGGGCGGTCGTCCACGATCACCCAGGCCTCGTAGGTCCTGTCCGCCGGAGCCTCTTCCAGGCAGACGACGAGCAGCGCACGGTCGTCCGAGACGACCAGCTGTCCGGGCGCGCCCTGGACGGCCACGACTCGCTGGGCCGGCCCGTCCCTGAGCGAGTTCGCCCACAGGCCCAGCCCGATCGCAGCGCAGGCGGCGGCGACCGCCGCCACCGCCGTTGCGGGGAAGAGCCAGCGGCGGCGCATCGGCACGACCGTCGCCCCGCGGGGCTCTGCTCTCGCAGCCTCGAGGATCCGGTCGCGGAGGTCCGGTGGGGGCTCCGGCCCTTCGGCGGCGTAGGCCAGCTCAACGGCGCTGTCCCGCAGCGCTGCCACCTCCTCGCGACATCGGTCGCAGGTGTCGAGGTGCCGCTCGTACGTCCAGCGGTCCTCCGCGTCGAGCGCGTCCAACGCGTACGCCGCCGCGAGGTCGTGGATCTCGGCCACCGATCACATTCTCCTTGGCGTCACCGGAGCTGCGCACGGGCGAACCTCGCCCAGATCGGGGAGAAGTTCGGATCGGTCGCCAGCGCCTTCCGGAACAGCTGCTTCGCCGCGGGCTGCCGTCCGAGGCAGCGTTCGATCATCCCGCGGTGGAAGTAGCGGTGCCCGTCGGGGAAGCGAAGCGCCTGGTTCGAGTAGCGAACCGCCTCCTCGCACCGTCCGTTGCGGACGAGCGCCCAGGACAGGACCTCGCTCGCCTCGGTGCCCGGGCGCTTCGCGTAGCCGCGCCTGGCGAGCAGGAGCGAGCCGCGGAGGTCGATCCCGTGCTCGAGCTGGAACATCGCCTTGTCGACGTCGGTGTCGACGCCGTTCTCGGCGAGCCGCTGCTCCTGCCGGGGAACGAGCTCGTACGCCCGCGCCGCCGCCTTCCGCTTGCCGGCGACCGCGTAGAGGTCGCCCAGCTGGGCGGCGAACTCGGGGGAGAACCGCCGTTCGACCGCCTGACGTTGGAGCGCGATCGCGCGCCGGAGGTTGCCGCGGGCGGCCTCGGTCTCGCCCAAGGCCTCGAGGGCGAGTGGGTTCCCGGGCGAGACGGCGAGCGCCCTGCGGAAGTGCTCGGCGGCCGCCACGAGCCGCAGCTCCGCACGGTCGAGCCGCCCGAGCTCGACGAAGGCCCAGGCGCGCGTTTCACCGTCCACGGCCGAGTCGAGCGCGAGCTCGATCGCCGCCCTCGCTCCCTCGCGGTCGCCGAGCAGCGACCGGGCGTGCGCGATGCGGGCGTACGCCGCGATGCTCGGCTTCAGCGTCGCCATCCGCTCGTAGGCGCGGAAGCCCGCGCCGTGCCGCCCGAGCTCGATGAGCGCGTCGCCCATCACGCCGTACACGAGGGCGATGTCCGGTGCCGCACGCTGGAGACGTCTCGCGAGTGCAAGTCCCTCGCGGAAGTGGTGCTGCGTGTTCGCGAGCGCGGCCAGGCCGATGAGCGCACGGACGTCGTTCGGGTCCTGGGCGAGCGCCCTGCGCAGCGCCTGCTCCGACCGCGTGTAGTGCGTCGGCTCGCCGGTGCGGCGGGCGAGCGCCTGCTCCTCGAGTCCGGCCCGGACGAGCTGGTTCGTCGGCGTGCTCGAGGCCTCGTCGTGGCCCGCGCGGAGCGAGCCTCCGACGAGGAGGGCGGTGGCGGCAATCGCCGCCACCGCTGCTCCGGTCAGCATCCGCCTGGTCACGGCTTCTGCTGGCCCTTCGCGTTGTCGAACCCGCTCGGCGGATCGTTCTCGTACGGGAACGAGCCGAGGTTGGGTACGTCGTTGCCGTCCACGCCGTCGCCGAGGAGGTCGCCGGCGGGATGGCCCTTGAGCTTGCCGGCCACCGCACGCTCGGCGATGTCGACGACGTCGTCACCCAGCCGGCGCCCGTTGGGGAAGCCGGCCGTGTCTCCGCCGAAGACGCCGAGGCGGTTCGGCATCGCCGCAGGCGGGATCGAGAGGTTGATCCGCAGCATGTCGGCGAGCTTCGGCCCGGTGAAGTTGAGGCCGGGGACGCCGGTCAGCAGCACGGCCACGAGGTCGTCACGGTTCGTCTCCGGGACGCCGAGGCCGTACAGCTGGTTGATGACCGCCGCGAGGATGGGAGTCCGGTAGTACTGCTCGAACTGCGCGTCCTTGGACGGGCTCAGGCGGTTCCAGCGGTCCTTGAGCTTCGTCGGGATGATCACCTCGTTGATCAGCGGGTTGCCGAGGCGCGAGACCTGCGCCCACTGCTTCTCCTGGTGGAACCGGCGGACGCCGTGCCGCCGGAACTCGCGGATCCGCATCCGCGGCCGCTCGGTCGTCGCCCAGACGCCGACGGTGTGGTCGGAGTCGTCGAGCTGCGAGATCGGGATCTGCAGCGCGATCCCGTGCACCGCGTAGCCGGCGAAGAAGTCCTTGCCGCCGCCCATGTTCCCGGTGCCCTTGCGAATCGCGACGAGGTCGAAGATCGCGCCGATGTCGGCGAAGAACGCGTCCTCGCGCTGCCCGGCGAAGACCTTGCCCCCGCCGGCCAGGTCCGTGACGGCCGCAGCGGCGAGCTGCCGGTAGTTCGGCGTCGTGCGCGGGCCGATGTTGTTCGGCGGGGTGACCCCGCGCGCGACCACGGTCTCGTCGCCGCGGACGACCCGCGTGACCGTGTAGTCCTGGACGGTGTTGCCGAGGAAGAGCGTGTCCTCGCGATTCCGGAACCGGAACCGGTAGGTGACGTCGGCCTTCCCGTCGCCGGTCCGGTCGACGTTGATCGCGTACCGGGCCCGCTCGGAGAACCGGTACCAGTTGGGGCCGGCGGCCGGGTCCTCCGCCGGGATCCAGTTCGCGATCACGGTCAGGTTGTTCGGGGCGTCCGTGCTTCTGAAGGCGTAGAGGTCGGTCGTGTCGGCCGACGGATCCTCGGCGATCAGCGGCGCCTCGCGGTGGCTCGAGGCCTGGCCGGGCTCGGGGCCCAGCGCTCTCACGGTGAGCACCGCGGCTGCGACCGCGATCCCGAGGATCGCGAGTGCGAGCGTGCGCATCGTGTGCGGCTCCTTTCGGTCTCGGCGCCGGGGGTTGGCGCCTTTGTCGCCGCTGATTCGGGTGGACGGCCGGTTCGGTTCGGCTACGGAGCGCTGAGGACTTCGGCAAGCTGCCAGGCGCCGGGAACGCCCTTCAGCTCGTGCGTCCCAGAGTCGCCGAACTCGATGCCCGAGCCGGCACCGAGGTCGCGGACCGTGCTCGAGACGAGGATGCCGCCGTTCTGCGCGGCCGCCATCACCCGGGCCGCGATGTGCACGGCGAGCCCGCGCAGCGTTCCGTCGGCGAGCTCGACCTCGCCGGTGTGAACGCCGGCCCGGATCCTGATCCCCCGCTCGCCCAGCGCTTCCTGCAGACGAACGGCACAGGTGACGGCTCGTGCGGGGCCGTCGAAGGTCGCGAGGAACCCGTCGCCCGTGCGGTCGATCTCGCGGCCGCGGTAGGCGCGGAGATGCTCTCGAACGACCTCGTCGTGCTCGCGGACGAGCCTGCCCCAGGCGGCGTCGCCGCGCTCGGCAGCCAGTGTCGTCGAGCCCACGATGTCCGTGAAGAGAACGGTGGCGAGCTGGCGGTTGAGGACGGGGCGCGACCGGACCCCCGTCAGGAACTCCTCGACCTCGTCGAGCAGGGGCGTGAAGTCGCCGGCGCCGAAGGGAAAGGTGTCCGCCCCGGGGAGCTCGACGTAGTTGGCGCCGGGGATGTTGTCGGCGACGTAGCGGCTGAACGGCGGCCGGTAGTGGCGTGCGCCCGCGCGCTGGAGGACGAGCGTCGGCACGCGAATCGTCGGGAGGATCGAGCGCATGTCGATGTTCGTCACCCACCGGTACATCGCGGTGGCGGCTCCTCTCGGCATGCCGAGCCGCTGGTAGCGGATGAACCAGCGCGTGAAGGCGGGGTCGTTCGCCACCGAGGGCGCGGTCAGGCCCAGGATCTCGCTTGTGACGCCCCAGTTCTGCTCGTAGCGGTCGACGAGCTTCTCCCACGTCGCATCCGGCATCCCGATCGGGTAGTCGTCGGCTCGGCGCCAGCGGGCGAAGGTGTTGACGAGGACGAGCGCCGGCACGCGGTCCGGGTACGAGGCCGCGAACATCATCGCCATCGGGCCGCCCTCCGCGTCACCGAGCAACGCCGCCTGCTCCATCCCGGCGGCGTCCATCACCGTGCGCACGTCGTCCATCCACTCTTCCAGGCGCGGCAGCGAGCCGAGCGGCACTGGATCCGAGACGCCGGCCCCTCGCTTGTCGAAGGCGAGCACGCGCGCGAACGATCCGAGGCGGTTCAGATACGCCGCCATCCGCGGCTCCTCCCACATCACGTCGACGTTGCTGGCCCAGCTCGTGACGAACACGAGGTTCGTCGAGCCCGAGCCGAACAGCTGGTAGGCGACATAGCCGCCTTCCGAGGGCGCGTACGTGGTGACCGGCGTGGTCACCCTCGTATCTTCGTGCCGGCTCGGCCGGCGAGCGCGTCCTCGACGCCGTCGAGCGACGTGATCAGCGCCTCGCCTCCGCTTCGCGCCATCGCGATCGCCGATTCGACCTTCGGTCGCATCGAGCCCTCCGCGAGGTCGATCAGGAGCTTCTCGGCCTCGTCGGGTGTCAGCTCCCGGATCTCCTCCTCGGCGGGCGTTCCGAACCAGCGGGTCACTGCCGGGACGTCCGTGAGGATCAGCAGCCGCTCCGCGCCGAGCTCGGCCGCGAGCACCGCGGACGCCCGGTCCTTGTCGATGACGGCGTCGATGCCCTGGAGCTTTCCGTCCTGCCGCACGACGGGGATCCCGCCACCGCCGCAGGCGATCGGCACGGCCCCCGAGGCGAGGAGCGCCCGAACCTGCTCGACCTCGACGGTCTCGAGCGGGATGGGGGAGGGGACGGTGCGCCGCCAGCCGCGGCCGAGCTCCTCGACGACCTTCCAGCCGCGCTCCCGTTCCAGCGCGTGCGCCTGCTCGCTCGAGTAGAACGGCCCGATCGGCTTCGTCGGGCGCTCGAACGCCGGATCGTCGGGCGCCACCACGACGTGGGTGATCAGGCAGGTGACCGGCCTGCCTGCGACGGGCCCGAGCTCGGTCTCGATCATCGACCCGATCTCGGCCTGGGTCTGGGCGACCGCGAGGTAGAGGGGAAGCGGCGGCACCTCCTCGGCCGACCGCTCCTGGCGGAGCAGCTCGTTCCCGACCTGCGGGCCGTTGCCGTGCGTGATCACGATCTCGCCGTCGCGGAGCAGCGGGCGCAGAGCCTCGGCCGTCTCGCGGAGCCGCGCCGTCTGCTCGGCCGCGGTACCCCTGTCGCCCGCGCGGATCAGCGCGTTCCCGCCGAGCGCGACGACGATCGTCATGCCTCGTTCTTCTGGGGCGGAGCCGAGCCCTGCCCGGCGGGAGCCGCTGCCGGCCAGAAGAGCGAGGTCAAGCGACGACGGCTTCGGCGTTCCCGGTGAGGAGGCCGCGCTCCTCGAGCAGGCTCGCGAGCGTCGGCTCGCCGAGCTCCTGGAGGCGGTACGTGACCCGCAGTGCCGGCTTGTCGAAGTCGACGATCCGCCGCAGGTCGATCGGGGTTCCGATCAGGACGAGGTCGGCGTCGGAGCGCGCGATCGTCTCCCTGAGCTCGTCCATCTGCTTGCGCCCGTAGCCCATCGCCGGGAGCAGCTCCGTCACGTGCGGGTACTCCTGGAGCGTCTCGGCGATCGACCCGACCGCGAACG
Source organism: Gaiellaceae bacterium (assembly GCA_035758725.1). GTDB lineage: Bacteria > Actinomycetota > Thermoleophilia > Gaiellales > Gaiellaceae > JACDAN01. Next base: position 6,133 of record DASTWB010000129.1, on the reverse strand, counting down.
GCCGCGGATCGACGAGCGAGGCGGCGCCGTGCTCCTTCGCGGCCAGCACGGCCGCGCCGTAGGCCATCTCGCCGTGGGTGAGCGTCGGCCCGTCCTCGACCGCGAGCACGCGCTTGCCCTCGATCTGCGCGCCGCCGCCCTCGACCTGGAACGGGGACGCCGCCTGGACGATCTCCGCGCCGGGATTCGCCGCCCGGATGGACGCGAGCACCTGCTCCACGCCGGCGTGCGGGGCCGTGTCGACCTTGTTCACCACGCAGACGTCCGCCATGCGGAGGTTCGTCTCGCCGGGGTGATACCGCAGCTCGTGGCCCGGGCGGTGCGGGTCGACGACGACGACGTGCAGGTTGGGCTTCACGAACGGTGTGTCGTTGTTGCCGCCGTCCCAGAGGATGACGTCCGCCTCCTGCTCGGCCTCGTCGAGGATCGCGGCGTAGTCGATGCCGGCGAAGACGACGTTGCCCTCCGCGATGTGGGGCTCGTACTCCTCGCGCTCCTCGATCGTCGCGTCCGCGGCGTCGAGATCCGCGTAGTCCGCGAAGCGCTGGACCGCCTGCTTGGTCAGATCCCCGTACGGCATCGGGTGCCGGAGGACGGCGACGCGCTTCCCGGCGTCGCGCAGGAGCTTCGCGATATGACGCGTCGTCTGGCTCTTCCCCGAGCCGGTCCGGACGGCGCAGACGGCGACGCAGGGCTTCGACGAGGTCAACATCGTCCGCTCGGGCGAGAGGAGCATGTAGGCGGCGCCTGCGGCGAGCACCCGTGAGCCGACGTGCATCACGTGCTCGTGCGTCACGTCCGAGTAGGAGAAGACGACCTCGTCGACGTCGTGCTCGCGCACCAGCTCCTCCAGCCGCTCCTCCGGGTAGATCGGAATGCCTGCGGGGTAGAGGTGGCCCGCCAGCTCCTGCGGGTAGCGGCGACCGTCGATGTTCGGGATCTGCGTCGCCGTGAAGCCGACGACCTCGTATTCCTCGCGGCCGCGGTAGACGAGGTTGAAGTTGTGGAAGTCGCGGCCGGCGGCGCCGACGATCACGACCCGTCTTCGATCCATGAATAGAGCCTATTCAGTTTCCAGGACGGCGCCCCTGGCTACCCGGCTAGAGTCACCTCGTGGCCGGATTCGTCGACGCGCTGAACGAGCAGATCGCCTACGAGTACGCCGCCTCGCAGCAGTACATCGCGATCGCGGTTCACTACGACGCCGAATCGCTGCCCCAGCTCGCCGCCCACTTCTACCGCCAGGCGGTGGAGGAGCGGAACCACGCGATGATGATGGTCCAGTTCCTGCTGGACGCGGACGCCCCGGTCCGCATCCCGGGGGTCGACGCTCCGAAGACGGACTTCTCCGATCCACGCGCGCCGGTGGCGCTCGCTCTCGAGCAGGAGCGGCGCGTGACGGACCAGATCGTCGCCCTGGTCGAGCTCGCCCGCCAGGAGGGCAACCTCGTCGGCGAGCAGTTCCTCCACTGGTTCCTGCAGGAGCAGCGCGAGGAGGTCTCGTCGATGTCGCACCTGCTCGCGACGGTGGAGCGGGCCGGCGACAACCTGCTGCTCGTCGAGGAGCTCCTCGCCCGGACCGCCGCCGAGGCGAGCCCGCTCGAGGCCGGCGCGCCTCCGGCCGCGGGGGGAGCCCTCTAGACGCGAGCGGCGACGCGCGAGAGGAACTCGCGGGTCGCCTCGACCAAGGGCTCCACGTCCGCCGTGAACGGTGTGTGGTCGGCGCCCGGAAGCTCGACGAACTCCGCCCCCGGGATGCGCTCGGCCAGGTAGCGCCCGGCGCCGATGTCGACCACGCGGTCTCCGGTCCGGTGCGCGACGAGCGTCGGGACCTGGATGTCGTCCAGCAGCTCGCAGACGTCGATCTCCATGTTGATCCGCTGGAAGTCGGCGAACGTCTCGGGGGTCGCGCTCTCACGGAAGTAGGACGCCCAGTCGCGGATCACGTCGTCGCCCGCTCCGGCAAGGCTCGGCGCGTACAGGCTCATGACGTCCACGCCGTGCTCCAGGCTCCCCCAGCGCTGCATGTCGCGCACGATCGCGGCGCAGTACTCCTCCTCGGTCGGGCCGAACGGGTGCTCGTCGGAACGGAGGAACCGCGCGGAGGTGCCGAAGAGGATCAGCGCGAGCGTCCGTTCCGGGTGCGTGGCCGCGAAGAGGATGTTCGCCGGGCCGCCGGCGTCGACGCCGAACAGCGCCGCGCGCTCCGAGCCGGCCGCGTCCATCACGGCGCAGACGTCGGCGATCCGCGTCTCGAGGGTCGGCAGGTCACGGACCCGGTCGGACATGCCCGTGCCGCGCTTGTCGAGCTGGATGACCCGCGAGAAGGAGCCGAGCGCCTCGAGGAACTGCGCGCGCCCGGGCAGCCCCCAGCTCAGCTCGACGTGCGAGATGAAGCCCGGCATGTAGACGAGGTCGACAGGCCCCTCGCCGAAGACCTGGTAGGCGATGTTGACGTCCCCGCTCTTCGCGTACTGCGTCTCGGGCATGCGCATCCCTAAGTTGTAACCGCGTAGAGGCGCCACTGGCCGGGGATCCCCTTGAGCTCGGCGGCGCCGCGGTCCGCGAACTGGATCCCCGAGCCGGCGACGAGGTCCTTGACGGTGCTGGAGACGAGCACTTCGCTCGGCGCCGCCCGCGCCGCCACTCGCGCACCGATGTTCACGGCGATTCCCGTGACCTTCCCGTCGACGAGCTCGCACTCGCCGGTGTGCAGGCCGGCGCGTACCTCGAGCCCGATCTCCCGGACGGCGTCGGTAATGGCGGAGGCGCAGCGAATGGCGCGGGCGGGCCCGTCGAAGCTGGCGAAGAAGCCGTCGCCGGCGGTGTCGAGCTCCTTGCCGCGGAAGCGCGTCAGCCGCTGGCGGATCACCGCGTGATGCTCCTCGAGCAGGCGCCGCCAGGCCGCGTCACCGAGCTCCGAGGCCTTGGCCGTGGAGCCGACGATGTCGGTGAAGAGGACCGTGGCGAGAACACGGTCCGGCTCTTCCTCCCACGGTCGCTCCGCCCACACTCCGCGCAGGAACGGCTCCACGACGTCCACGATCTGATCGGGGTCGACGAACGTCGCGTGATCCCGCCCCGGCAGCTCCACCAGGCGCGCACCCGGCACGCGCTCCGCGATGTACCGGCTGTTCGCGATCGGGATGTTGTCGTCCACGCGGTGGACCAGCAGCGTGGGCGCCGTGATCGCGCCGAGCACGTGCCGGATGTCGGTCTGCATGTTCATCCGGGCGAGCGCCGCCGCGGCGCTCGGGCTCGCGCTCTGCCTGACGTAGCGCTGGAACCAGCGGAGGAACTCCTCGTCGTTCGCGAGCGAGGGCGCGATCCACGCTGCGGACTCCTCGATGTCCTCCCTCGTGCCGAAGCGCTGCTCGTCCCGGGCGGCCTCCCGGAGCAGGTCCTCCTCTCGGCTGCCCTGCGGGTAGTCCGGCGCCCAGAGCGAACGCGCGGGTGCCGTGCCGTAGACGACGACGGCGCCGACGCGTTCGGGGTAGGTCGCGGCGAAGAGCAACGTCATCGGCCCGCCCTCGGAGGCTCCGAACAGCGCCGCCCGCTCCGAGCCGGCGGCATCCATGACCGCGCGGAGGTCGTCCATCCGCGTCTCCAGCTGCGGGATGCCGACGTCGCGGTCGGACATCCCCGTTCCGCGCTTGTCGAACTGGATCAGCCGGGAGAACGACGCGAGCCGCCGGTAGAACGACGCGGACGGGGGGTAGTCCCAGGCCAGCTCGACATTCGAGACGTACGGCTGGGCATAGACGAGGTCCAGCTCGCCGTCTCCGACCACCTGGTAGGCGATGCTGACGCCTCCGCTCTTCGCGTAGCGCGTCTCGGGGACATCCACGGCCCTATTTTCTCGCGCTAGCGCAGCTGCTCGCGCAGCGACTGCGCAAAGGCTTCCATCTCGAGCTCCTCGCCCGTGACGTCTGCGAGCAGCTCGTCGGCGTTCAGGCGGTGGCCCTCTCCCCACAGCTCGCGGAGCATGCTCCCGGCCTCGCGGCTCGCGAACCAGTCCGAGCCGAAGCGCTCTCGGAAGTGGTTCCGGAGCTGCGCCTGCAGGGCCCAGGACCTGAGGTAGCCGGTGACGTAGAAGCTCGGGTCGATGTCGCCGAGGTAGTCCGTCGGGCTGGGCTCGATCTTCAGCGCCTCGCCCAGGAGCTCGACGTACCGGGTGGACATCGCCTTCTCGTCCAGCTCCGTCGCCGCGTGGAACTCCAGCTCGTAGAGGAGCTTGCCGCAGTAGCGGCGCAGGAGGTAGAGCGAGCCCGCCGCCGCCTCGGCCGCGAACTCGTCCGGCCGCGGGAAGTCGAGCCGGCGTGCCAGCCAGCCGGGCTCGAGCAGGAAGTGCTCCATCAGGGTCGCCCAGGCCTCCGTCACCGAGACGTCGCCGAGGCGGCGGGCCTCCACGGGCAGGTCCGGGTTGACGTGCGCGTAGTGCTCGGTGTGGCCGGCTTCGTGGAAGAGCGCCCGCCAGTCGTCCGCGCCGCCCATCGGCTGGATGACGAGGACGACACGGCCCGGAACCTCGATCGGAGCGCAGAACGCGCGCGGGCTCTTCTTCGGGCGCTGCTCGATGTCCAGCTCGACGTTCTCCTGCGAGCGCAGGTCGATCCCGAGGTCGGCGAGGCTGACCTCGAGCGCCGGCATCATCTTGTCGGCCGGGAACGCCTGGTCCCAGCCGGGGGCCCGGAAGACTCGTGCGACGTCCCACCGCTCGGCCTCGCCGAGGCCGACGCCGGCCCGGGTGCGGAAGAGCTTGTCGGCCTCCGTCTCGTAGAGCGACTCGGTCGACTCCAGCACGGCACGGCACTGGTCGGCGAGCTCGTCCAGCCGGAACCCGAACCGCCGGTAGAGGTCGGCGTACGTCGCTGCACCGAGCCGCGGGACCGCCTCGTAGAGCGTCGCGACGCCGTCGACGTGGATCGGGTTGATGTGCTCCTCGGTGAGGCGGTTGCGGGCTTCCTCGAGCCGCTGCCGCCGCGCCCGGTCGTCCTCGTTCGCGATCGTCGGCCGGGTCATCCGGTAGCCGATCGTCTCGCCGTCGACGGTCGTCTCGAGCTGCGCCTCGAGCGCTGCGCTCTTCTCCGCGTGCTCGCGCGTCAGCTCGGCGAGGTAGTTCTCCGAGGCGAAGCGCCAGAGCTCGGAGATCCCGGAATCGCCCTCGACCGCCTTCCCGAGCGCCTGGGCCTGGTCGAGCTGCGAGAGATCGGGGTAGGCGTCGTAGAGCGGCTTGAGGTCGAGCGTGTCCTTGTGGCCCGCGTAGTGGAGGTAGTACTCCTGGTCGAGCTCGGCGATGAACCGGTCGATGCGCTCGCGATACGTGTCCAGCTCACGGCTGGTCGGAGGAGCGCTGGCCACGGCCGTAGGATAGTCGCGTGCGCCAGATCACCGTCCGGACGGAGCGGCGCACGCAGCTGCTCGACATCACGCGTGACGTGCAGGCCGCGCTCGAGGGGACGGATGGCGCCGCGGCGCTGATCTTCGTCCCGCACACGACGGCCGGCGTGACGATCAACGAGCACGCCGACCCCGCCGTCGCCCGCGACTTCGAGCGCGCGCTGGAGCGGATCGTCGGCGACGACTGGGGCTGGGAGCACGTCGAGGCGGGGGAGGAGAACGCCCCGTCGCACATCCGCGCCGCGCTGATGAGCCCGCAGGTCGTCGTGCCGGTCGAGAACGGCCGCCTCGCGCTGGGCACGTGGCAGGGCATCTTCTTCTGCGAGTTCGACGGTCCGCGCGACCGGAAGGTCCTGATCACGCCGCTCGGGTAACCCGCTCGTCACGTAGACAGCTGTCACCGGAGGGCGTACGATCGCGTCGTGGCCTGGGCGGTGTTCCACTCAGGGAACGACAGGCTGCGGCACCTGGTGGTCGGCCAGAACCTGGACGGGCGCCTAGAGGTCTTCGGGTGCGCGGGCGACGATTCGCTCTGGCATACCTGGCAGACGTCGCCGAACAACGGTTGGAGCGGGTGGGCGCGGTTCCACGGCGCCGGCGACCGGCTACGGACGCTCGCCGTCGGCCGGAACCAGGACGGCCGGCTGGAGGTGTTCGGCTGTGCGGCGGACGATTCGCTCTGGCACACGTGGCAGACGTCGCCGAACAACGGTTGGAGCGGATGGGTGCGGTT
>DASTWB010000091.1:0-6645 GCA_035758725.1 Gaiellaceae bacterium | reverse complement strand
GCGCCTCGAGATCGCCCGCGCCATGGCGACGAATCCGCGGCTGCTGCTGCTCGACGAGCCGGCGGCCGGGATGAACCCCGCCGAGACGCAGGAGCTGACGGAGCTGATCGGGCGTCTGCGGACGGAGGGCGGCTACACGGTCTTCGTCATCGAGCACGACATGCATGTCGTCGAGGGAATCTCGGACCGCGTCATCGCGCTCGACCACGGCATCAAGATCGCCGAGGGCTCCTTCGAGCAGGTGGCCACGAACGATCGCGTGATCGAGGCGTACCTGGGCCTGCAGGGGGCGGCATGAGCCTGCTGCGGCTGCGGGACGTGGACACGTTCTACGGCGAGATCCACATCCTCCAGAACCTCTCGCTCGAAGTCGGAAAGGGCGAGCTCGTCTGCCTCCTGGGCGGCAACGCCTCGGGCAAGTCCACCACGCTCAAGACGATCCTCGGGCTCGTGCGGCCGCGCAACGGCTCGGTCGAGCTGGACGGCGAGGACGTCACGGGGAAGACGACCAGCTACCGGATCTCCCGGGGCATGGCGATCGTGCCCGAGAACCGGCGCCTGTTCGCCCCGATGACGGTGCTCGAGAACCTCCAGATGGGCGCCTACCTTCGGAAGGGGAGCTTCGACGAGCAGCTGGAGCGTGTCCTCAACCTCTTCCCGGTCCTGAAGGACCGCCGGAAGCAGCTGGCGGGGACGCTCTCCGGCGGCGAGCAGCAGATGGTGGCCATGGGCCGCGCGCTGATGTCCGAGCCGAAGCTCCTCCTGATGGACGAGCCCTCGATGGGCCTCGCGCCGATTCTCGTCGAACGGAACTTCGAGATCATCCAACAGGTCCACGAGGCCGGGGTCGCCGTGCTCGTCGTCGAGCAGAACGCGAACGTCTCCCTGTCGATCGCCGACCGCGGGTACGTGCTCCAGACGGGCCGGATCGTCCTTGCCGACTCCGCGAAGGCGCTGCTGGAGCACGAGGATCTCAAGAAGGCCTACCTTGGCCGTTGACCTCGCGCACCTGGACGGCTCGGCTCCCGCGGGGCGGAGCCCCGCTCCGCCGAGCCTCGGACCGCAATGCGCGAGGTAGCGAACACGCTTCCGAGCCGGGTCCGCAGCCGCTTTCCGATCTTCGAGCGCCTCGTCTACATCAACAGCTGCTCCCAGGGCGCGCTCTCGGACGCCGTGCGCGACTCGTACCAGCAGTACCTGCGCGACTGGGACGAGAAGGGGGCTCCGTGGGAGTACTGGGTCGAGCGCACCGAGGCGGCGCGGGCCGCGTTCGCCGGGCTCGTGAACGCGGATCCGGACGAGATCGCGGTCACGACCTCACTCTCCGCCGGCGTCGCCTCGCTCGCGAGCGGGCTTCGCTACGCACGCCGGTCGAAGGTCGTGCTCACCGACCTCGACTTCCCCACCGTCGGCCAGATCTGGCATGCGCAGGAGGCGCGGGGGGCCCGCATCGTGCACGTCTCCCCGGGGCCGGACGCAACCCTGCCCCTGGAGCGCTTCGATGCAGTGATCGACGAGGACACGGCGCTCGTCTCGATCCCGCACGTCTCCTACCGCACGGGGGCGATGACCGACGTGGAAGGCGTCGTCGAGCTCGCGCACGAGCGCGGCGCCCTCGTCCTGCTCGACGCCTACCAGACCGCCGGGTCAATGCCGCTGGACGTCAAGGAGCTCGACGTCGACTTCCTCGGCGCCGGCGTCTTGAAGTACCTCCTCGCCTCGGCCGGGCTCGCGTTCTTCTACTGCCGGCGGGAGCTCTTCCAGAAGGCCTGGCCGACCGCGACGGGTTGGTTCGCGGACGAGGACATCTTCGCGATGGACGTCCACGACTACTCGCCGTCTCCGACGGCGCGGCGCTTCCAGTCCGGCACGCCGCCGATTCCGTCCATCTACGCCGGGATCGCAGGCATCGAGCTGATGCAGGACATCGGGATCGCGGAGACGCGGGAGCACGTGCTCGAACTGAACGACCGCCTCATCGCCGGAGTGGACGAGCTCGGTGGGACGATCGCCACCCCCAGGGAGCGGGACAAGCACGGCGCGCTCATCTGCATCCGTTCGACGGACGTGAACGCGCTCGTCGGCGCTCTCGAGCAGCGAGGCATCGTCACCTCGGAGCGAGACGGCAACCTCCGGGTCTCGGCGCACGCGTACAACAACGCGGACGACGTCGACGCCGTGCTCGAGGCGCTCCGCGACAACCGCGCGCTCCTCGCCTAGGGCGTCTCGCCGGCGAGGATTCGCGACAGAACCGCGAAGTCGATGTTCCCGCCGGAGACGATGCAGGCGATCTTGCCCTCACCGGCCCTTCCGGACAGCGCGACCGCCGGAGCGAGGGCGCCCGCGCCCTCGGCGATGACGCGCACCCGCTCCGCAAGGATGCGGATCGCTGCCGCCGTCTCGTCGAGCGAGACTCGGTGCGCGCCGTCGATCAGCGGCTCGACGAGCCGCCACATCTTCGGCAGCAGCGCCTTGGCGCCGGCACCGTCCACGAACGACTCGCGGTATTCGATCGTCTGGGGCGTCCCCGCCTCGAGCGTCGCGTTCAGCGGCGCCGCCGTCTCCTGCTCGACCGCGAAGATCTTCACCTCGGGACGCTCGGCCCTGATCGCGCTTGCGATTCCGGTCGTGAGGCCGCCTCCGCCGTACGGGATCAGCACCACGTCGGGGTCCGGCAGGTCTTCGAGGATCTCCAGCCCGATCGTCCCGTTTCCCGCCATCACACTCTCGTTCTCGACGGGGTGCAGGAAGAGGCCGTCCACGCCGGCCACGCGCGACTCCTCGATCGCGTTCCACCACTCGTCGAACGGCGCCTTCAGGACGCGGGCGCCCAGTCGCTCCATCGCGGCCACCTTGGTCTCCGGCGCGTAATCGGGAACGATCACGGTGCAAGGAACGCCGAGCTCCCTGGCGGCCCACGCCACTCCCTGGCCCATGTTCCCTGCACTCGCCGTGATCAGCCCGGCCGAGACGAGGGCCGGATCCGCCAGCCTGGCGGCGTTGTAGGCGCCGCGGATCTTGAACGAGCCGATCGGCTGGAGGTTCTCGAGCTTCAGGTGGATCTCGGCCGGCGATTCGGGTGCGTGGAGCCGGACGAGCGGCGTGCGGATCGCAGTGCCCGCGATCGTCTCGCGCGCCGCGCGGATGTCCTCGAGCGGGATCAGAACTCGACCTCGACGCCGGCGCCCCGCTCGCGTGCTCGGCGGACGACGTACTCGGCCGCCGCGAGGTCCTCGACGGCAAGGCCGAGGGACCGGAAGACGGTGAGCTCTTCCGGCGACTGCCGCCCCGGCACCGCGCCGATCAGGATCTCCCCGATCTCGCCCCGGATATGGCCCGGCGCGATCGCGCCGGCCTCCAGTGCGTCGCGATAGTCGAAAGCCTCGTTCTCCGCCGACTCTCGGCGGTCGACGTAGAACGCCGAGTCCGCAACCGTCGCGACATCGAGCTCGCGCATCGCCGGGGGCCGGCCGCCGACGACGTTGACGTGGGCGCCTTCCTCGAGCCAGCCGCGCTCGAGCACCGGCTCCACCGAGCTCGTCGCCGTGACGACGACGTCCGCGCCGCGCACGGCCTCCTCCGCGCTGCCGACGGCCTCGGCCCCCGACTCCGCCGCGAGCGCCTCGGCGTGCGCGGCCGTCGGACTGAAGATCCGGATGCGCTCGAAGTCACGCACGAGGCGCAATGCCTCGAGGTGGGAGCGCGCCTGCACGCCGGCGCCGAGGATTCCGAGCTCCCTGGCGTCCTCCCGTGCGAGGAGGCGGGTCGCAACCGCCGAGACCGCCGCGGTGCGGATGGCCGTGATCGCGGAGGCGTTCATCAGGGCCCGGGTCTCGCCGGTCTCGCCGTCGAAGAGGGTCACCGTCCCCTGGTGCGCGTCGAGGCCGCGCCCGGGGTTGTCCGGGAAGACGCAGACGGTCTTCAGCGAGTAGAGCGGCGCAGCTCCACCGCGGTGGGCGGGCATCAGCCCGAGGAACGTGTCCTCCCCCTCCGGTCGCACGACGACCCGCAGCGGGACCTGCACCTCGCCGCGGGCGAGCGAGGCGAGCGCCTCGGCCATCGCCTCGATGCAGCCCTCCATGTCGAGAAGCTCCTCGACCTCTTGCTGGTTGAGCACGAGCAGGCTCATGGAAAGAGCGACGCTAGTTCATCCCGCTCGGCCGCGGACAGGTGCAGGTCGAGCGCGGCGAGCGCGGGATCGAGCTGGTCCGGGCGCCTGGGGCCCACGACGATGCCCGCGACACGAGCGTCGGAGAGGAGCCAGGCGAAGGCGAGGGTCGGCATGTCGACGCCGCGCCGGCTCGCCGCCTCCTCGAACCTCTCGAGCCCGTCGTAGACGGCGCCGTCGTCCAGGTGCCGGTACGGCTCCGGGCGAAGCGTCATGCGCGAACCGGCGGGAAGCGGCTCCCCGCGGCGGTACTTCCCGGCGAGCCAGCCGCCGGCGAGCGGGCCGAACACGGTGAAGGCAATGCCGTGCTCGACGCAGAACGGCAGCACCTCGGCCTCCGGCTCCCGGTCGAGCAGCGAGTAGGAGTTCTGGACGACCCCGACCGGCGCGACGACGATCGCGACCTCGAGCCAGGCGCGGTCGACGTTGCTCGCCCCGATCCGAAAGACCTTGCCGTCCTCGACCAGCTCGGCCATGGCCTGCATCGTCTCCTCGACCGGTGTCTCCTCGTCGGGCTCGTGAACCATGTACGTGTCCACGCGGTCGACGCCGAGCCGCTCGAGGCTCCCGTCGATCTGCCGTCGGATCCGGTCGGGCGCGAGGCCTCGGTCCGCCGGATCTCCGACCGTCGAGTGGAAGACCTTCGTCGTCAGCTCCGGACGACGGCCCCGAGCGGCGATCCACTCCCCGATCCACGTTTCGCTGCGGCCGCCGCCGTACGCGTCCGCCGTGTCGAAGGCGGTCAGGCCGGCCGCCCAGGCCGCATCCATCAGCTCGAAGGCGTCCTCGCGACTCTCTCCCTGCCCGAAGAACGCCGGCGCGGAGCCGATCCCGCCGAAGTTGCCGCACCCGAGGGTCAGCCTCGGGCTCACTGCTCCGCCCTGTACGACTCCTCTTCGAGGGGACTCAGCCCTTCCTCGGCGCCCTTGGTCGGGGCGCCCCCGCTCACCTTCGCCACCTGCTTGTCGAGCGCGGTCAAGACGAGCTGCACCTGCTGGTTGACGATCGGCTGGAGCACCCGTTGCCCCATGCTCCCGACGGGCCCCGCGATGCGCACGTCGGCCTCCCACGACATGGCCGTGGCGCTGTTCTCGTCCGCGAGCTCGAACTGCGTCACGAGGTTCATCAGCGCGCCGACCCCGGTTCCCTTCGCCTGCAGCCGGGAGTACTCCGGCGCCCGTTCCTCGAGCTTCTCGAACTTGATCGACATCTTCAGCGAGCCGAGGCCGAGCGGGATCTTGACGTTCGCCTTCCACCGGCGGTCGTCCTCGACCTCGAAGCTCTCGACATGCGGCATGAGGTTCGCCATCTGAGCGGGGTCCTGGAGCACTTCCCAGACCGTCCCGCGCGGCGCCTCGAAGCGCCGCTCGCCCTGAAGCTTCACCGCTCCTCGACTTCGACCAGCTGCCGGCTCTCCTCCGGATGCTGCAGCAGCTCCCAGACCCGTCGGTAGGGGTTCGAGCTGTCCGAGACGATCGGCTTCCCCGCGCCCTGCAGCGCGTTCTGCAGCGCCGCGGCGACAGCGCTCAGGCCGGCGCCTCCGCCCTCCCCCATGCCCTTCGCGCCGAGCGGCGTGAAGGGCGACGGCGACTCGACCGAGGCGGTCTTCAGCGGCGGCATGTCGAGCGCATGGGGGACGTGGTAGTCGTAGAAGTTCGGGGTCAGCAGGTTGCCGTCCTCGTCGTACGTGAAGGTCTCGTGCGTCACGGCTCCGATCGACTGGGCGGTCGCCCCCTGCACCTGGCCCTCGACGATCTGCGGGTTGATCCGGATCCCGCAGTCGTCGACGGCGCCGTAGTCGACGATCTCGTAGACGCCGGTCTCGGGGTCCACCTCGACGACGCACGCGTGGATCTGGTTGGCGTACGTGAGCGTCAGATTCCCGAACTTCCGCTCCGTGTCGGGAACCGTGTGCGGCGGGACGTAGACGTAGCGGCAGTTGAGGGTGATCTCGCGCAGCTCCATGGGCAGGACGGCGTTGTTGGCGTTGACGATCGCGCCGCAGGCCATGAAGGGCAGCGCGGCCTCCGGGTTGTCCTTCCGCTTGACGAAGCCGCCATCGAGCTCGACCTCGTCGGTCGATTCGGCGCCGAGCACCGCCGCGCCGATCTGGAGGATCTCGTTCGCGAGCCGCTCGGTCGCGCCTTTGACCGCGCCCAACCCGGTGACCGCGAACTGGCTCGCGTAAGTGCCGGAGAAGCCGGCGTGCGCGTTCCAGTAGCTGTCGTGCCCCGCCCGCACGGTCACGTCGTCGGGCGAGATCTTGAGGATGTCCGCAATCACCTGGGCGGCGGTCGTCTCGTGGCTCTGGCCCTGCGGTGTCGTCCCGAGGGTCGCGACGACCTCGCCGACGATGTCCAGCTTCACCGTCGCGACCTCGTTGTTCCCCGAGAACTGGAGCTCCGGGTTCACGATCTGCGACTGGCCGAAGTTGTTCGTCCCGGAGTCGAGGGTCGCTCCAATGCCGACGCCGAGCC
>DASTWB010000086.1:0-2002 GCA_035758725.1 Gaiellaceae bacterium | reverse complement strand
CACGGAGACGTTCATCGCCGCGAAGCTGCGGGTCGACAACTGGCGCTGGGCCGGCACGCCGTTCTACGTCCGGACCGGCAAGCGGCTCCCGCGCCGGGAGACGACGATCGCGATCCAGTTCCAGCGCGTCCCCCACGCGCTGTTCGAGGACGCCTCGGAGCTGCGGCCGAACTTGCTCATCGCCCACATCCAGCCGAACGAGGGCGTCTCGCTCGCGATCGGGGCCAAGGTCCCGGGCGAGGGGATGCGGGTGCGGACCGTGCACATGGACTTCCTCTACGGCGGGTCGTTCCGCACCGGGCTCCCTGAAGCCTACGAGCGCCTGATCCTCGATGCGATGCTCGGCGACGCGACGCTCTTCACGCGCTCGGACGAGATCGAGGAGCAGTGGGAGCTCGTGGACGCGGTCATCGCCGGCTGGCAGCGGGACCGGCCGTCGTTCCCGAACTATGCGGCCGGAACGTGGGGCCCGACCACGGCGCAGGAGCTGGTCGAATGGCACCGGTAGCGCACGTGGAGGAGTGGAACGACGACTGCGCCTCGGTCGCCGAGATCGAGGGCGCGCTCGCCGATCTTCGCTTCGGGCACGGCCACGGCGGCGAGCCCGATCTCATGACCACGGTCCTCACGCACATCGCCTGGGTGCCGCCCGAGTGGCAGGAGGCGGCGACGGAGACGCTGGCAGGCATGGGCGAGCGGCACCCGTCGCGGACGCTTCTCCTCTTCCCCCAGCCGGACGCGGGCGACGAGCTGGCGGCCCGCGTCCTGCTCGAGTGCTACGACGTCCCGGGACTGGAGCAGCACCTCTGCAGCGAGGTGGTCGAGCTGCGGCTGCAGGGGATCCGCTCGGAGGCCCCCGCGAGCATCGCGGTGCCGCTGCTGCTCCCGGACCTGCCTGTCTTCCTCCGCTGGCGCGGCCGGCCCGAGTTCGGGTCGCCGGTGGTCGAGCAGATGGTCGAGATCGTCGACCGCCTCGTCGTCGACTCGTCCGAGTGGGACGACGTCCCGGAGGCGTACGGCGAGCTCGCACAGCTCTTCGACCGCGTCGTCGTCTCGGACATCGCCTGGCGACGGACGCTTCCCTGGCGCCGCGCCCTCGCGAGCGCGTGGCCGAACCTTCCCGACAGGCTCACGGGCCCACACGCCGAGACCGCCCTCGTGGCCGGGTGGCTTCGCTCCCGCGCCGGCGCCGACGTGGAGATCGAGCTCGCCGACGCGCTTCCGGCTGCGGACGACCGCGATCCGAGCGACCTGCTCTCGGACGAGCTGGACGTGTTCGTGCGCGACCCCGCCTACGAGGCGGCGGTGAGGACGGCCACGCCGGTGTGACCTCCGGTGCGGCCCCTCCTCGTAGGCGCCTCAGCGCTGCCCGCGACGCGGATCGTCCCTGATCGCGACCCCGGCGGGGCCGCCCGGCAGCTTCTCCACGACCGCGTAGTCGTCCTTCTCCTCGATCACGCGCTCGTAGTCCGGCTCCTCGTGGCCTCGAAGGATGAGGAACCACTTGGGATCGGAACGGACATGCTCGTAGTCGGCGAGCGACATGCGGAGCCGCTCGGCGCACGCGGTGTCGGCGCATTCGCAGACGAACTCCGCCACCTCGCTGACGAGGCTGAAGCCCTCGCCGAGCTCGCGCAGACGCTCGTTGACCTCACGGAAGACGACCTCGTTCTGCCCGATGCGCTTGCCCCGCCCGTCCACGTCTCGATTATTGCCCCCAGGCCCTGGACGACGGAAGGGTTTTCGGCGGTGGGATCCGCGGCATGATCCTGCCGTGACCGACGCACCGAGCATCGCGCACGTCGACGAGCTGCAACGTGCGCTGGCGAGCCGGCAGGCCCGGTACGAAGAGCTGCTCGACGCGGCGCCGGTGGGCCTGCTGCTCACGACCGGTGAGGGGTCGGTGGTCGAGGCGAATCGCGCGGCGGCGGCGCTGCTCGGGACGACCCGTGAGGAGATGATCGGCACGCCGCTCGCGGCGTACCTGCCGGCTTCCGAGCAC
>DASTWB010000265.1:0-7358 GCA_035758725.1 Gaiellaceae bacterium | reverse complement strand
CTCGAGCGCGCACCGAGCGCCGAGCTGCGCGCGAACCAGCTCGACGAGGACTCGCTCCCGCCGTATCCGGCGCTCGACAAGGTGCTCGAGGCCTACGTCGAGGAGGACCGCTCGCACGAGGAGCTGACGACGGACGGCTTCGACCAGGAGGTGGTCGACCGTGCGATCGCGCTGATCGACCGGGCCGAATACAAGCGCCGCCAGGCCCCGCCCGGCGTGAAGCTCCGGCCGAAGGCGTTCGGCCGCGACCGGAGGACCCCGATTACGAACCGCTGGCGCGGGTAAGAGGCAGCCATGAACAAGTCACAGACACTCGAGGCAGGCCTGGTCGGCTGGCGCGGCCGCCTCGCCAGGCGGATCGAGAAGCCGGTCAGCAAGCGGACGCCGCTCACGGCGAATCAGGTGCGCGCGATCCTCGGCGCGCTGTTCTTCGTCAAGTCGGCGCTCTACGTCGCGCGCTCCGTCCGCATCGCCGTCAAGCGCGCCAAGTGACCACGCCCTACACACGCAAGAACCTGAACGACGTCGAGGACGCGGCCGCGAAGTTCGGATTCGAGGAGAGCCAGGAGTCCCGCTTCGTCCGCGGCGGCGACCTCGACGCCGAGCAGACCGGGCTCAGCTTCCACCGGTTCAAGCCCGGGAAGCGACAGGGGTTCGCGCACCGGCACGACGACGTCGAGGAGATCTACGTCGTGCTCTCGGGCTCCGGACGGATGAAGCTCGACGACGAGGTCATCGAGCTCGAGCGCCTCGACGCGATTCGCGTCGCGCCGGGGGTCATGCGGGGATTCGAGGCCGACGACGGTGGGCTCGAGATCCTCGCCTTCAGCCCGCGGCGCGAGGACGACCGCGGCGAGATCGTCCCGAACTGGTGGACGGACTGAGCTTCGCCCCGAGCTCGGCGAACCAGCGGAGACGCTCCTCGTAGGGGACGGCGGCGTTCGCCGGGGAGGTCGAGGGGAGGACGAACAGCTGCGTCTCGCCGAGGCGCCGCTCCTGGACGCCGAGCTCCGGCCGCTCGTTGAACGCGCCCCGGTAGGCCTCCTTGCCGACGAAGGCGATCCAGGCCGGGTGCAGCTCGCCGGCGATCCGCTCGAGGCGCTCGGCCGACCCCTCGAAGTCGGCCCGCCGCAGGTCGCCCGAACCGGGCGTCGTGCGGTAGGCGGCGTTCGTCAGCCCGAGGCCGAGCGTCCGGAGCTCGTGCTGCTCCGCCGGCTCGTACAGCCGAGGCGTGAAGCGCGCGTCGCGCAGCAGGCGCCAGAAGTCGTTCCGCGGGTTGGCGAAATGCGCGCCTGCAGCGGCCGACCAGCGCCCGGGATTGATCCCGCAGAAGACGACCCGCAGACCCGGCGCGAGAACATCCGGGACCGGGCTGGGAGCCGTCCTAGGCGGCTTCGAGCTCGACTTCCGGCTCGCGCGCGTCGAGCCGGACTTCGAAGAGGCGCCGGATGTCTTCGCCACTGAGGGTCGTTTCATAGCGCGATCGGCGCGGTCCCAGCTCGATCACCTGCACGGCCTCTTCGTGGAACCCGTAGCACCTCGCGTAGCACTCGGCTTCGTTCAACGCCCGCAAGCGCACGATCTGACCGTAAATTGCCCACCGGACGGTGGAGCTCCGCGCGAAACACTTCGAGTACTGGATCGCGCTCGACGAGAGCGGGAACCTCTCCGCGGACGGCGATCCCGTCGCGAAGGAAGGCGACGCGGGCGCGGAGCACCTGCTGCTGGCGGCCCTCGCGCGCTGCTCGATCTCCAGCCTCGAGCACTTCGCCCGGCAGAAGGGCGTCGAGGTGACGGCGACGGCCTACGCAGCCGGAACGGTGACGAGGCGCGAGGACGAAGACCGGTACGGCTTCGTCGACATCGAGTGCAAGCTCGACGTGCAACTCAGGGGCGAGCTGCCCGACGACGAGCTCCGGAACCTCCTGCAGAGCGCCGAGTGGGGCTGCTTCATCGGCGCCTCCGTCAAGCCTGCGCCGAAGTACGCGTGGCGCGTCAACGGCCGCGACCTGTGAAGTGGATCCTGGCGCTCGGCCTCGCGGTGATGATCGCGACCATCGTCTACGCGTGGTACCGCGGGGGCGAGGCCGCCGCGGCCCTGGTGCTCGCGTGCACGTAGCGCTCGACGTCGAGGCGGTCCGGGCGCGGTTCTCCGCGCTCAGACGCCCGTACGCCTTCCTGGACGGCCCCGCCGGGACGCAGGTGCCGGACGAGGTGATCGACGCGATCGCGACCTATCTCCGCGAGTCGAACGCCAACGTCGGCGGTCAGTTCGAGACGAGCCGGCGCAGCGGCGAGCTCGTCGACGCCGCTCACGAGACGGCCGCCCGGTTCCTCGGCTGCGACGCAAGCGAGGCGATCTTCGGGCCGAGCATGACGAACCTCAACTTCATGCTCACGCGAACCGTGGGGCGGGAGCTCCGCGAGGGCGACGAGATCGTCGTGACCCGGCTCGACCACGATGCGAACGTCTCACCGTGGCTCGAGCTCGCCCGCGACCTCGGCCTCGTCGTGCGCTTCGCGGACTACGACCTGTCGAACGTCGAGGAGCAGCTCACCGACCGGACGCGCGTCGTCTCCTTCCCATGGGCCTCCAATGCGCTCGGGACGCTCGTGGACGCTGCCCGGATCGCCGGGCTCGCGCACGACGCGGGCGCGCTCGCGTGGATCGATGCCGTCCACTACGCGCAGCACGGGCCGATCGACGTGGCCGAGGTCGGCGCCGACGTCCTCCTGTGCTCGTCCTACAAGTTCTACGGGCCGCACATGGGCCTCGCGTTCGCCCGCCGGGAGCTGCTCGACCGCTGGCGCCCGTACAAGGTGCGCCCGGCGCCGGGCTACGAGACCGGCACGGCGCAGCACGAGCTCCTCGCCGGCTTCGTCGCGGCGGTCGCCTACCTCGACTCGGTCGGCTGGGACGCGATCGTCACGCACGAGCGCGACCTCGGCGACCGTTTCCTGGCCGGGCTTCCGGACAACGTCACGCTCTACGGGAACCGGACGATGGAGGGCCGCGTCCCGACCTTCGCCTTCACCCTCGAGGGACGATCACCCACCGAGGTCGCGGCGCATCTGGGCGAGCGCGGGATCTTCGTCTGGGACGGTGACTACTACGCCGTCGAGGTGATGAAGGCGCTCGGGCTCGAGGACGGCGCGGTCCGCGTCGGCTTCGTCCACTACAACACGGCCGAGGAGGTCGACCGCCTGCTGGAGGAGTTGACCAGGCTGGCCTAGTGCCGGCCCTGTCCTTTTCGCCAGGATTGGCTGTCTCCGCCCCTGGGGGCGGACTAGGCGCAGGCCTATCTGAAGCTGAACATGAACTCTGATTCTCTCGAAGGCAACGGCGGCAGCTGCTTCGGTGACTCGGGCTCGCCGAAGTTCCTCCACGGGACGAACACCGCGGTTGCGCCGTCGTTCGGCGGAGACGCGATCTGCCGGTCCGAGAGCTTCAACAGCAGACTCGACATCGCCGCCGCGCGATCGTTCTACGGCCGGTACCTGGCACTGCCGTAGGGATGGCAGGAGGGGCCGCGCCGCGCGGCCCCTCGCCCGCTCGTCGCCCGCCCAGGCCCGTTCGCGGTTCGGTCGGCGATCCCAGGAAGGCGACCGACCAGCGCCTAGGAAGCGCGCCTGAGCGCCGGCACGAAGTCCGTGCTGCGGCGGGTCGCCGCCGACGCGCGGGCGAAGCTGCGGGCGGCGGACTCGTCGACGGCGAGCGTGACCGGGCCGTGCGCGATCAGCCCCTCCTCCGCACGCTCGCGGAGCAGGTCGGCGAAGAAGCCGTCCACGAGCCACTCGCGGCCCGGGGCGACCGACGCGCGGACGCTGATCCGGATCAGGCGCTCGGACAGCTCGTCGACCTGGTCGACGCGCGGACGCCGGACGAACGTCGTCGGCCCCTTCGGAAGGATCGAGGCGACGGAGTCGACCATCGCGACGCCCTGCTCGCGGTCGGTGACGAACACCTCGAGCACGAGCTCCTTCGCGCCGCTCGGCAGGACACGAACCGACGGGATCTGCGAGTTGTGGATGCGGATCACCTCGCCGTCGAGCGTCCGCAGCCGCGTGTGACGGAGTGAGAAGTCCTCGACGACCCCCTGGAGCTCGTGCATCGGGATCTGGATCGTGTCGCCGACCGAGTACCAGCGCTCGAGGAACATCGCCAGTCCGGCGATGATGTCCATCAGCACGCGCTGGATCGCGAAGCCGACCAGGATGAAGAGGAACGACGCCCCGGCGATGGCGGTGAGCCGGTCGACCCCGCCGATCAGCTGCCCGGCCGAGAGCACGGCGGCGGTCGTAAAGCCGAGGTAGGCGATCGTGGCGCGGATGATCGAGACGCTCGTCTCGCGGCGTTTGAGCGCGGTCATCTTCCCGGTCTGCTCGAGGTCGGTCGACGCGTGGAAGCGGTCGTGCCAGATCAGCAGCTTCCACGCGAGGAAGCCCGCGCCGCGCGCGAGCAACGCCGCCGCGCCGAACAGCGCGAGGACGACCACGACCCTCCCCCAGGGCGGGTAGAGCGGCGTGTTGTCGTTCAGCAGGTTGATGATCGGATCGAGCACGGTTCGCACAGGCAAGCTATCGACGACCCCACTGCTCGAGTGAGCGTTTTCAAACAATCCTTACGAGGGCTTCCCGCCCGGTGAAGCTGCTCGTCCTCGGCGGGACGAAGTTCCTCGGCCGGGCCGCCGTCGAGGCCGCGCTGGACCGGGGCCACGAGGTCACGCTCTTCAACCGCGGCGAGACGAACCCGGGCCTCTTCCCGGAGGCGGAGAAGCTCCGCGGCGACCGGACGGGTGACCTCTCGTCCCTCGCGGGGCGCCGGTGGGACGCTGTCATCGACCCCTCCGGCTATGTCCCGCACGTCGTGCGTCGTTCGTCGGAGGCGCTGAGGCGGTCGGCCGGCCGCTATCTCTTCGTCTCGAGCATCTCCGTCTACGCGGACCTCAGCTCCGGCCCGGACGAGGACTCGCCCCGGGCCGACCTCGGCGACATGCCGGCGGACGAGCTGCTGTCCGCGTACGAGAACTACGGGCCGCTGAAGGCGCTCTGCGAGGACGCGGCCTGGGACGTCTTCGGCGACCGCGCCACGGTGGTCCGCCCCGGGCTCATCGTCGGCCCCCACGACCCGACCGGCCGGTTCACGTACTGGCCGCACCGGGTGGCGCGCGGCGGCGAGCTCGTCGTCCCGGCTCCGCCCGAGCGCACCGTCCAGTTCGTGGACGTCCGCGATCTCGGCCGCTGGCTGGTCGAGCTCCTCGAGCGTGACGAGGACGGCGCGTTCAACGCGACCCGCTCGGGCGTCCCGTGGAGCGAGGTGATCGAGACGGCCCGGTCGGTGACCGGGTCCGACGCCGAGCCCGTGTGGGTCACGGACGAGTTCCTCCGCGACCACGAGGTCGGCGAGTGGATGGAGCTGCCGATGTGGCTCTCGGATCCCGACTGGGTCGGCATGAACCAGGCGGACGTCTCGCGGGCCGAGGCCGCCGGGCTCGTTCACCGTCCGCTGGAGGAGACGGTCCGCGGGGCGCTGGATGACGCCGAGACGACCGACGACGCGGGACTGAAGCCGGACCGCGAGCGGGAGCTCCTCGAGGCATGGCACCGGGGCGGCGGCGATCTCTAGGGAGAAGGACTACTCGGCGACGCCGCTCTCGACGAAGCTCGGGGCCAGGCCGGGCACCGAGGTGGTCGTCTTCTTCACGACGAGCCGTGCCGAGCTCGAGCGCAGGTTCGGCTCGCTGAAGCGGACGATGAACGCCGCCGACGGCCTCTGGATCGCCTGGCCGAAGAAGGCGTCGAAGCTCGAGACCGACCTCGACTTCGGCACCGTGCAGCGGATCGGCCTCGATGCCGGTCTCGTCGACAACAAGAGCGCCGCGATCGACGACCTCTGGCAGGCCGTCCGCTTCGTCTACCGCGTGGCGGACAGGTAGGCGAGGGTCACTCGTACGCCTCGCGGGCCCGCTTCCAGCGCGGGTCGTCGGTGCGGATGCGATCCGGGTTCACGCCTCGGGCCTCCGCGAGGGCCAGCGTGAGCAGCTGGAACCGGACGATGTCCACGACCGGGTGCCGCGTGGGAACGAACTCGACGTCGCAGCCCAGCTCGCGGAGGGCGGCGAGCGCGTCGCGCGCCCGCTCGGCGGCGCGGCCCTCGCCTTCGAGCACGAAGCACCTGACCCCGTCGTCGACGGCGGCCAGGTGACCGTGGAGCAGCTGCTCGGTGTGGTGGGCCTCCGCGGCCAGGAAGGCACCCTCGCGGAGCTTGAGGGCCGCCTCCTGCGCGGTCGCCCACGCGCTGCCGGCTCCCGCGATGAGGAAGCGCTCGTGCTCGCTCGCGAGGGCCGGACGCTCCAGCTCCACCTCGACGAGCCCCGGCAGCTCGGAGATGTCTTGCCCGCGGAGCGCGGCGAGCGCGGCCACGGCGCAGGTGTAGCTGACCGTGTGGCACCAGCTCTTCTCGACCTCAGGCGTCGCCACGACGACGTGGTCGCACTCGGCCGCGATCGGGCTCTCGGGCGCGGCCGTGACGACCCACTTCTCGCCCTTCCATGCGCGCACCGCCTCCAGCGTCAGCGGGGTCGTCCCCTCGTGGCTGACCGCGACGAGCACCTCCGCGTCGCGCTCGGGGCGAAGAACGAGAGCGAGCGCCTGGGCCGCCTCGCCGGCGGTCTGGGCCGCGTGGAACGACGTTCCGCACCCGGTGAAGAGCACCTTTCCGTCCGGCAAGCGCTCGCTCGTGGGCACCTGCCGGAGCCGTTCCGGCTGCTCGAAGACCGCCGCGCGGGTGTTCTCTCCGCCCATCGAGGCGTCTATACCATGGCGCCGGTGGACGGCTTCCCGTTCGTGTACCGCGACACCGTTCGCTTTCGAGACCTGGACGGGATGGGACACGTCAACAACGCGGTCTTCCTGACCTATATGGAGTCCGCCCGCATCGCGTTCCTGTCCTCGCTCGGCGCGGGCGACAACCCGCAGCACAGCCTGATCCTGGCACGCGCCGAGGTGGACTTCCGCTCGCCGATCGCGTTCGGCGAGGCGGTCGAGGTGGGCGTCAGGCCGGCGCGGATCGGAACGTAGAGCTTCGAGCTGGAGTACGAGCTCCGGGCTGACGGCCGGTTGGCGGCGGAGGGCAGGACCGTGCTCGTCGGCTACGACTACGAGAGAGGAGCAAGTGTGGAGATCCCTGCGGAATGGCGCGAGTGGCTCGCGCCGGAGGTGACCGTCTGATGGCCGTGTTCCAGCGCGACGTCCTGCCGAACGGGCTCCGGCTGCTGTCCGCGCCGATGCCGCAGGTGCAGTCGGTCGCCTGCTTCATCATGCTCGCCGCCGGCTCGCGCTACGAGACGCCGGAGACG
>DASTWB010000186.1:0-10206 GCA_035758725.1 Gaiellaceae bacterium | reverse complement strand
ACTTCCTGCAGCTCGAGGAGCTGCGGGAGCGTGGCGTCCGCGTCGGGTGTGCCCCCCACTCCGTCCGGGCCTGTCCGCCCGACTGGCTCGAGGAGATCGGCGCCTACGCCGCGCGCGAGGGACTGCCCCTGCACGTCCACGCCGACGAGCAGCCGCGGGAGATCGAGGAGTGCCTGGCCGAGCACGGCGTGCGGCCGGTCGAGCTCCTAGCCCGAGCTGGGTGCCTGGGCCCGGGGACGACGGTCGTGCACGCCACGCACGCCGACGACGACGAGCTCGATCTTCTCGCCGCCGAGGGCGCGAGGGTCTGTGTCTGCCCGACGACGGAGGCGAACCTCGGCGACGGCTTCGCGCCGTTCGAGCGGCTTCGCGAGCGTGGGATCGGCATCTGCATCGGCTCCGACTCGAACGTCCGGATCGACCCCCTCGAGGAGCTCCGCGAGCTGGAGACGACGGCCCGGCGCCGCAGCCTCGCGCGCGAGGTGTGCGATGCGGGGACGCTGCTCTGCTTCGGCGCGGACGAGGGGGCGGCCTCGCTGGGCCTCGAGTCCTGGCCGGACACGACGGTCGACCTCGACCACCCGTCGCTCCGCGGCGTCGAACGGGGCGACGTCCTGGACGCGCTCGTCTTCGGCTGCGGCGCCGACGTCTTCGTGGACGCCTAGCGGACGCGGACGCGCGCCGTGCCGACCAGGTAGCCGCGCTTGGTCGCCTGGAAGTACACGACGCCCTTGCGCTTCGGCCGGAACCGGAAGACGACCTGGCCGCGCGTGTTCGTCGCGCGCCAGCGCGGCCTGAGACCGGAACCGAGGCCGCGGACCTTCGCCCCGCGGACGATCCTGCCGCCTGCCCTGACGGTCACGACGACGCGGCCCAGGCGGTTGGCGCGGAGCCTGCCCTTGACGCCGAGGCGGAGTCGCTGCGCGACCTGGATGCCGCCCGCTCCGCTCGTCTTCTGGAGCGTGAACGAGTGCGGCCGGGTGAAGTCGCCGACGTTGTTGTCCTCGTCGTAGGCCGCGACCTTCCACCAGAACGTCCCGCCCTGCATGTAGAGCGTCGAGTTCAGCGTCGGCGCGTAGGAGGTGTTGTCGGTCCTCACGTCCTCGACCGTCGTCGCGAAGTCCTCGCGGTTCGCCACGAGCACGCGGTACTGCTTCGTGCCCGGCTTCGGGTCCCAGCCGAACAGCAGCGACGTTGCGGTCGCATCCGTCCGTGCGCCCGTCGGCTCGCCCATCGTGCGCGTGAAGTTGACGGTTCCCGACCACGGGCCCGACGTGGCCTGGCCGGTCTTCGTCGGGAAGTTCGCGCGGACGCGCACCCCGACGATCCCGGTCCCGGTCATCTTGGCGAAGCTCGCGGCGGCCGAGCGGAAGTCGTCGTACTCGGCGTGATCGCCGTCCGGCTCGTCGATCGCGACGCGGTACGAGACCGCGCCCGCGACCGGGTTCCAGGCGATGAGCGGGTACATGTCGCCCGCGGGAGGCTCGAATCTGGGCGACGGCACCGGCAGGCGCCGCTGGAAGGTTCCCACGGCGGACCAGCGGAGCCCGACGAGGTTCTCGTCATCGGCCCGCACCCGCCAGTAGAGCACGGTGTCGGCGGGATACGACGTCGCGCTCGTGTACGCCGTCGAGGCGGTCTGGACGTCGTCGAGCACGGTGCCGAAGCTCGGGTCGTTCGACACCTGGAGCCGGTAGCGGCGTGCCGCCTCCGCGGAGGTCCACTGGAACGTCGGCTGGCCTGTCACGTCGGCGCCGGGCGCCGGCGCGAGCTGCGAGGGCGGGGTCGAGAGCTTCTGGAAGTTCGAGGGAGCGGCCTGCAGCGGGTTGCCGGCGGCGCCGTCCCCGTTCGCGCTCGTGGCCGGCAGGACGGCCCAGTAGTAGAGCGTCTCCTCGTCCGAGTACGTCGTCGGCGCAGAGGTCGTGCGAGGTGCGTAGGCGGGCTGCTGCGTGAACGCGTAGTCGACGATGTTGCTGAACGAGGGGTCCTTGGCGACGATCACGTAATAGCTCGCCTTTCCGGCCAGGGGGTTCCAGGTGAACAACGGCATCCGCGTCGTCGAGACGCCGGTCGCGGGCAGCAGGTAGTCGCCTGAGCCGAGGTTCCCGGCGACGCACGAGGGCGAGCAGGCACCGCCGGTCGGCGGTCCGAGCCACGTGAAGGCCGTCCCGGTCTCGTCCTCGAGGTACGTGTAATCGCCGTAGACCTCCTGCAGGCCCGAGTCGCGGTCTGCGCGGGCGCGAACCCGGGCGCAATACGACTTGCCGACGACCGGCGCGCGGACCCCGTCGTTCGACACCTGCCGCGCGTCGGGATACGGCTTGACGCCTCCCCAGCCGGACCCCATGATCGTCCAGGCCGTGGTCGCCGTCTTGATCCGCCAGTTGTCCTCGGGGCCGTCGTTGTCCGACCAGTCGCAGATGCCGCCCTCGAACGGGAAGACGTCCACCTCGTAGCTCGAGGCGCCCGGGACGGCGCTCCAGGTGAGGATCGGGACGCTCGTCTGGTAGCCGGGCGTGCCTCCGTCGAGGTCGTTGCCCGGATCGGACAGGTTGTCCCGCATCCTGAGGTTCTTGACGCTGGGCGCCGCGACGGGCGGAACCTTGTCGAACGTCTTCGTGAACGGCGTGCCGAGGTTCCACTGCCCGGCGTTGCCGAAGGCGTCGAGGGCGCGGACGCGCCAGTAGTACGTGTTGTCCTTGAGCATTGACGTCGGCGAGTGGGAGGCGCCGATGATGGTGCCGGTGCAGCAGACCTTCGAGCCGGGCGAGAAGTCGGCGGTCGGATTGACCTCGAGCTCGTACTTGGCCGCGCCGGGGACGGGCGTCCAGGAGAAGAGCGGGTCGAAGACCTCGGTCTCCGTCATGAGGTCGGCGACACCCGGCGTGGTCGCCGTCGGCCAGGTCCACGTGAAGGACTGGACCGGCGAGGGAACTCCGCGGTGATCCTGCGAGTCCATGGGCGTGACGCCCCAGTAGTAGGTGCCCGGCGGGAGGAGCAGCGCGCGCGGCGCGTAGACGGTGCCGGAGGTCTCGACGTTCTGCTGGCCCCCGACGGCCGACCCGAGCTGCGGGTCGCTCGCGATCGTGACCAGGTACTTGGCCGCGTGCGGCACGGACGCCCAGCGCAAGACGAGCGGGCTCGCCGGGTGCGACACGACCGCCCCGTGGGCCGGCGCCTGCAGGGCAGGCGCGAGAGTCCAGCCCTTGCGCAGCTGCCGAGGCGCCGACCACGGGGAAACGGAGCCGTCTGCGCTCACCGCGCGGACACGCCAGTAGTAGGTCCCGTTCGGGACCGTCTTCTTGAGGGTCGCCCGCGTGTTGCGGGTGAAGAACTGGTCCTCCCCACGCCCCAGCACCGGCGCGTTGAAGCCGCTGTCCGCGGCGAACTGGAATTCGTACTTCGCGGCGCCCGCGACGGCCGTCCACGCGAAGGACGGCAGCGCCTGCGCGCTCGCGCCGGCCACGGGCGCGACCGGGGCTGGGGTGGCGAGGGGGGTGGCCGCCGACGAGGCCGAGGCGGCGAGGAGCAGGGCGGCTGCCACGAGGGCGCCTGAGACAGACTTGATGGTTGCGGCCATGGCTGGTTGAAACGAGCTCAGCGGCCGCAGAGCTGTCTCGGTCCCTCTCCTTCCGTCGGGGCCTACGCGGCTGACATCGGGGCTGGACCGTGGACCGCCAATCCCTCGTCCGGGGGGATCGAACGGAGCGGCGCCGCATTCGTAAAGGTTCGGAAAAGTCGCTGTTTCGGGGAGTAGAACGCCGGTTCGCAGGGCATACGAATCGCAATCCGATCTATCTCGATGTGGGGGGAATCACCATGAAGAAGCTCGTACTCGGCGCCCTTGCGGCCATGAGCCTGGCGGCAGTGGCGCCGGCCGTCGCCCAGGCTCCGCAGGTCAACCTCGCCATCTCGCGCGTCGGCGGCGGGCCCCAGGGCACGACCACCACCGTGAAGTACGGCGAGCTCGTCCGTCTCTCCGGTGAGCTCGCGAACGGGCAGGCGAACCAGATCGTGGAGCTGACCGTGTCGCCGTACCGCGGCGAGACGAGAATCGTCACGCTCCAGACGGATTCGACCGGCGAGTTCCGGTGGGCGCATCGCCCGACGATCCGGACCGGCTACACCGCGCGGTGGAACAACCAGGCCAGCAGCCAGGAGCCGTACGCGCACGTGCGGCCGAAGGTGGGCCTCCGCGTCCTCAACGCGCGTCTCGGCCGGTTCCGCGTGACGATGATGGCGCAGCCCGAGCACGTCTCGCGCGTCGTCTGGTTCCAGCGGCGCCTTCGGAACAACCGCTGGGCCAACGTCAAGAAGGTCCAGCTCCCGGCGCGCAACCTCAGCGCCAGGTTCACGGCCCGGCTCCCGCGCGGCACGCAGCGGGTTCGCATCTTCGTGCCGGCGACGCCCGGCTATCTGCGGGCGACGAGCAGCTTCGTCCGCGTCACCCGGTAGCGCTCCGGACGTGAGCGAGAGCGCCGGCCCAGCCGGCGCTCTCGCTATGCGCTCCGCACCGCTCGCTCGACCAGCTTCTTGGCCTCGCCTGCCCACAGCACCATGCTCGCGAGCCCGACGCAGATCAGCCACTCGTCGAGCCCGAGCGGCGCGGTGCCGAAGCCGTCGTTGAGGAACGACAGCTGCACGACCGCGACCTGGAGCAGCGCAGACAGGGCGATCGCACCCCAGAGCCAGCGGTTCGTGAAGAGGCGGTGGAAGGCGCTCGTTCGGTCGGAACGGGCGTTGAAGCAGTTGAAGAGCTGGGCGAAGACGAGGGTGGTGAACGCCATCGCGCGCGCCTGGTCGATGTCGCCCGAGCCCCCCACGATGCCACCCGGCAGGCGCAGGTCGAGCGCGAGCAGGGTGACGACGGCCATGACGGCGCCGACCCAGAGAATGCCCACCCACATCCGCGCGTCGATGACCCGATCGTTCAGGCCGCGCGGCGGGCGCCGCATGACGTCGTCGGGCGCCGGGTCGACCCCGAGCGCCAGGGCCGGAGCGCCGTCCGTGAGGAGATTGATCCAGAGGATCTGCGTCGCGAGGAGCGGGACCGCCACCGCCTCGCCGGTGTCGTCGAGCCCGATGACACCCGCCAACACGACGCCGAAGAACATCGTGAAGACCTCGCCGATGTTCGAGGAGAGCAGGAAGCGCAGGAACTTGCGGATGTTCGCGAAGATGCCGCGCCCCTCCCGCACCGCGTTCACGATCGTCGCGAAGTTGTCGTCCGCGAGGATCATGTCCGCCGCTTCCTTCGCCACGTCGGTGCCGGCGACGCCCATCGCGACCCCGATGTCCGCGGCCTTCAATGCCGGCGCATCGTTCACGCCGTCGCCGGTCACCGCGACGATGCGCCCGTCCGCCTGCAGCGCATCGACGATCTGGAGCTTGTGCTCCGGCGCGACTCGCGCGAACACGGACACGCGTCGAACGGCCCCCGGCTCGTCCTCCAGCGACTCGAGGTCGGCCCCGGTGAGCGCCGCGGGTTGCTCCCCGGCGATGCCGAGGTCGTCTGCGATCCGAGCGGCCGTTCGCGGGTGGTCGCCGGTGATCATCATCACGCGGACGCCGGCGGCATGCGCCTCGGCGATCGCGGTCCGCGCCTCCGGGCGGGGCGTGTCGATGATCCCGACCGTCCCCAGGTAGACGAGCTCGCGCTCGACGGACTCGTCTTCCGGCGGCGGCTCGTCCTGGGGGAGCGGGCGGTACGCGACGGCGAGCGTACGGAGCGCACGGTCGGCGAGTCGGTCGACGCTCGCGAGGATCTCGGCGCGGCGGGCTCCGGTGAGGGGCCGCGTCTCGCCGCGGACCCGCTCGGCGGTGCACCGCGCGAGCAACACGTCCGGGGCCCCCTTCGTGACGACCGCCACGCCGAGCTCGCCCTCGAGGTCCGCCTGAAACGTGCTCATCAGCTTTCGCTCGGAGGTGAACGGAACCTCGCCGACCCGCTCGAACCGCGAGCGGCGCGCCTCCGGCAACCCCTCCACCTTCGCCTCGGCGACGAGGAACGCCGCTTCGGTGGGGTCCCCCTGGATCGTCCACTCGCCGGCTTCCTCGCGCAGGACGGCGTCGTTCGACAGGCTGCCCGCCGCGAGCACGGCCTGAACCTCGTCGAGGAGCACGGGGTCGTCGAGCGTCTGCCCGTCGACCCGAAGCTCCCCCTCGGGCCGGTAGCCGCTGCCCGTCACGTCGACCTCCCCGGAGGCCGTGACGACCTTCTCGATCGTCATCTCGTTCTTCGTCAACGCCCCGGTCTTGTCCGAGCAGATCACCGACGCGGAACCGAGCGTCTCGACCGACGACAGCTTCTTCACGATCGCCCGCTGGCGCGCCATCCGCTGGACGCCGAGCGCGAGGACGACCGACAGCACCGCCGGCAGCCCCTCGGGGACCGCGGCGACGGCGAGGGAGACCCCGACGAGGAGCACGTCGACCAAATCGGACGCCGTTCGGATCTCGGCCGTGAGAAAGATCGCGCCGATGACGACGACGGCGATCACGATCACGGCGATCCCGAGCATGCGCCCGATCCGGTCGACCTCCCGCTGCAGGGGCGTGGCCTGGGCCTCCGTGCGGCCGAGGAGGCGGGCGACCTTCCCCCTCTCCGTCGCCATCCCGGTTCCGGTCACGACAGCACGCCCTCGTCCGCGCACGACCGCGGTGCCGCTGAAGACCATGTTCACGCGGTCCCCGAGCCCGACGCGGTCGAGGATCGGCGCGACGTCCTTCAGCACCGCCTCGCTCTCCCCCGTCAACGAGGCCTCGGCGACGGTCAGCGACGCCTCCTCGACGAGCCGCCCGTCGGCGGAGACTGCATCGCCCTCGGAGAGGACCAGGACGTCGCCGGGCACGACTTCCGCGGCGGCGATTCGCTCCTCGCGGCCGTTCCTGACGACACCGGCCGTCGCCGCCGCCATCCGTTGGAGCGCGGCAACGGCGTGTTCGGCACGCGCCTCCTGCACGTAGCCGAGCACGGCGTTCGCGAGGATGATCGCCGCGATCACGATCGCATCGAACGGCGCCTCCTCCCCACCCTCCAGCACCCACGCCGCGAGCGAGACCACGACCGCCGCCAACAGCAGGTAGATGAGCGGATCGGCGAACTGGCCCAGGAACTTCCGCCACTCGGGCACCGGCTTCGCCGCCTCGAGCTGGTTCGGCCCGAACCGCGCGAGCCGCGCAGCCGCCTCGTCCGCGGTCAGGCCGCGGTGGACGTCCGTGCCGAGCTCGGCCGCCACCTCGGCCGCGTCACGCCGCCACGCGTCGGGGAAGCCCGGTGCGGCCTCGTTCACGTCGGCCTCGGCCCCATGTGCCCCCGCCGTCATGGCTCGGTTCGCTCGAGCTCGACGTCCGCCAGCGACGCCGGATCCTCGATCGGCTCGAGATGCGTCGTCACCGAAGCTCCCGGAAGCGCCGACTGGATGTCCCGCTCGAGCCGGTCGGCGAGTGCATGTGCCTCATGCACGCTCCACGAGCCCGGCACGAGCACGTGCAACGAGACGAACGAGCGCCGGCCGGCCTGTCGTGTCCGGACGGCATGGAACGCCACCGAGTCGCGCCGGTAGGCGTCCAGGACACCCTCGAGCGCCTGCTGATCGGCCGGCGGCAGCGCGTGATCCATCAGCCCGGCTCCGGCACGCCGGATGAGAGACGTCCCGGTGACGACGATGTTGAGGGCGACCAGCAGCGCGATCGTGGGATCGAGCCAGAGCCACCCGGTCGCGCCGACGGCGAGCACGCCGACGATCACGCCGACCGACGTCAGGACGTCCGTGAGCAGGTGCCGTCCGTCCGCCTCGAGCGTGATCGAGCGATACCGCCTCCCCGCTCGGACGAGCACGATCGCGACGGCGAGGTTGACGAGCGATGCGGCGGCGGACAGCGTCACGCCGACGGCGAGGTCGTCGAGCGTGACCGGATGGATCAGCCGCCCCACGGCGGCCCAGCCGATCGAGAAGGCCGCGAGGAGGATCAGCCCTCCCTCGACCCCGGCGGAGAAGTACTCCGCCTTCTCGTGCCCGAACCGGTGCTGCTCGTCCGGCGGCGTGCTCGCCCAGTGCAGCATCGCCATCGCGACCAGCGCCGCGACCAGGTTCACGACCGACTCGAGCGCGTCCGACAGCAGACCGACGGAGCCCGTCAACTGCCACGCGAGCATCTTCATCGCGATCGTGACCACCGCTGCGCCGACCGAGAGCCACAAGAGCCTTCCGAGCCGGGAGCGCAATGCCGGCGATGCCGTGTTCATCACGGCAATTCTGATCTGCGCGGGCGTGTGGCTCGCCTCCGGCTGCGCCCGGCCGAAGGTGCGTAGTAACCCGAACCCCCGCCTGCACCGTCCACCGATGCGCCGCCGCCCGACATTCGGCAGCGTCGTAGGCGACAGGCGATGACCATCGCGTGTTGCCATCGCGCTCGAGACCCCGCGGCGGGGGAGCCGCAGGACCGGGAGGTGCTGACGTGGCAGTCGCAACGAACACCGTGACTGCCCTCGACCATCCCGGTCAGGGAGGGGCGCTCATCCGACTGAGCGGGGTCTCGCGCGTGTACGGCGCCGGCGAGGGGGCTGTTCACGCGCTCTCGGGCGTCGATCTCGACGTCGCCGCGGGCGAGTTCGTCGTCGTGCTCGGCCCCTCGGGAAGCGGCAAGACGACGCTGCTGAACGTGATCGGCGCGCTCGACGGCGCCACCGAAGGACAAGTCGTCGTCGGCGGTGTCGACATCACCAGGGCCGGCCGGAAGGAGCTCGCGCGTTTCCGGCGACGCACGGTCAGCTTCATCTTCCAGACGTTCAACCTCTTCCCGGGCCTGACTGCGTTCGAGAACGTCCAGTTCGGCGCCGACGCCAGCGGCCGCGGCGGCGACCCCGCGGAGGTGCTCGACCGCGTCGGTCTTGGAACGAGGCTGCACGGCTTCCAGCATCAACTCTCCGGCGGCGAGCAGCAGCGGGCCGCGATCGCGCGCGCGCTCGCGACCGGCAATCCGATCCTGCTCGCGGACGAGCCGACGGGCGAGCTCGACTTCCGCACCGGCGTCCAGATCCTCGAGCTGCTCCATCAGCAGACCCACGAGCTCGACACGGCCGTCCTGGTCGTGACCCACAACCGCGAGATCTCGCGCATGGCCGACCGCGTGGTCGAGCTCTCGAGCGGCCGGATCGTCTCCGACGGGCCGCCGGCCGGCGGGCGGGCGGAGATCTCCGAGCTCCACTGGTAGGCGTGATGCGACGCCTCCGCTTCTGGCTGCGCTGGTCGCTCAGAGACCTGCGCCGGCGCTGGCTGCTCGTGCTCACGCTCGGGCTCGTCGTCGCCCTGGCGACGGGCGTCAGCGCCGGGCTGGGAAGCATGGAGACCTGGCGCATACGGTCGAACGACGCCAGCTTCGCCCGGCTGCACATGCACGACCTGCGGGTCTCGCTCGCGGCCGAGGGCACGGTCCCGGCCGGAGCGCTCGACGCCGCCGCGGCCGCCATCCCTCGCAGCCGCCTCGTCGCCGCGACGCAGGAGCGACTGATCCGACCCACACAGGTCGATGCCTCGGTCCCCGGCGGCAGCATCCTCGTGCCGGGCAAGCTCGTCGGCGTCCCGCTCGTCGGGCCGGCCAGCGACATCGACACCCGCTTCGTGCAGAAGGGCCGCGACCTTCGGCCCTCCGACACCGGGAAGGCAGTGGCCGTCGTCGAGGGCAACTTCGGCGAGCACCACGGGCTGCCCGTTCCGAGCGACGTGCGGCTCGCCGGTGGACAGCGAGTGCGCGTGGTCGGCCAGGTGCTGCAGCCCGAGCAGTTCCTCGTCACCCGCCCGGGCGCCGACTTCGGCGCGGAGGCCGGGTACGCCGTGCTCTACGCGTCGCTGCCCACGGTGCAGTCGCTCAGCGCCCGCGCGGGGCAGGTCAACGAGCTCGTGCTGACGCTCGTACCGGGCGCCGATCCCGCGATCGTCGAGGCCGAGCTGCGCCAGACACTCGCGCAACGGCTCCCGGACGTCGGCGTGACGTTCACCCAACGGGCCGACGAGGACGTCCATCGCGTTCTCTACGAGGACGCGCACAGCGACCAGCAGCTGGTCGACATCTTCGCCTGGCTGCTCCTGGCCGGCGCCGCGTTCGCCTCGTTCAACCTCGTCACCCGGGTGGTCGAGTCCCAGCGCCGCGAGATCGGGATCGGAATGGCGCTCGGCGTCGCGCCGGCCAGGCTCGGGATCCGTC
>DASTWB010000133.1:0-2992 GCA_035758725.1 Gaiellaceae bacterium | reverse complement strand
ACGCTGGCCTCGGCGCTGCAGGGCGTGGAGTCGGAGCACCTGCGGCCGCTCGAGGGCGCCGTCAAGGCGATCAACGCGCAGTTCGACATCATCCTCGGCGCGCTGCCGGGGATCGCGACCAAGGCCGCGATGGTCGCCGAGAGGAGGCCACGATGACCCTCTGGTGGATCGGCAACATCGCCCTGTTCGCCGTGATCCCGGTCGTCGTGTACCTGCTCCACGGCGTGCTCACCGCGGCGAGGAGCATCGTCCCCAGCGTGCAGGAGATCGCCAAGGCGGCGGCCGCTGGATCGAAGGACCTCGACGCCGCAGCGCTGCTGCTGACCACGCAGGACCAGGTGACCAAGACGGTCGCGGGGGTCGCGGACTACGGCGGCTCGCTCGACGTGATCCTCGACGACGCGAACTAGGGAGGGACGATGGCACCGGTGGCAATGGCAGCGGCGGGCATGGTCACGATCCTCGCCGTCGTGCTGATCGTCGCCGCCCTCGTCGTCTACCTCGTCTCGGTGATCGTGCAGCTCCGGAAGATCACCAACGGTCTGGACGAGGTCATCGTCCACGTCGGCGAGATCGTGCAGAAGAGCGCGCCCGTCAACGGCGTCGTGACGGCGATCAACGAGCAGCTTGACGCTGGTGTCGACCTGCTCGAGGGGCTGCTCGTGAAGAAGGCGGGAATGGCGGACGCCGTCGGCCTCGTCGAGGGCCTCTATGCGGGGTCGGCCGCCGCCGGGTTCAGGAGCTTCCCGGAGAGCGCGACGGTCAAGGCGCCGCGTATCGGCGAGGTCTACACCCGGGGCACGCTCACGCTGGCGCGGCTCGGCCGAGAGGCGCCGATCGCCGTCGGGAACCCTGCCGGCCCTGCGCTCAGGGACGTCGAGCGAGGAAGCCTTGCCGCTCGGCTGCTGTATCCCGAGGGCCGGCAGACCAGGCCCGCGTCCCTGCCCAGGTCTCCGGTCATCGGTACGGGAGCTCCGGTGCAGTACCCGCCGAGCGAGCAGCGCGGCGGGACCACGCCGGACACGGCGGAGATCCGCGAGAAGGGCCCGTGGGCCGAGACCGCCGCCGAGGGCATCGTTCCCGCGGAGCTCGGAGGATCCGACGCCCCGCGCGAGCTGCTGGCGGAGGATCCGCAGCTCGGGAGCTCGGTCCTCGGAGAGACGACCGGATCCGACGAGCCGGCGACCGCGAGCGGCATCGACCCGCATGCGGGCGACGCGGCCGACGCGACCTCCGACGGAGGCCCCGACCTGCCGGAGGGAGCGGAGCCGGACCTGAAGGACGCCGCGGCCGCCGCGCCTCGCGAGGTCGATGTCGACGACAAAGACGGCTCGGACACGTAAGGACAGGAGAGATGCAGACCCCCGCCTCATTCGAGTACGAACGCGCGACCAGCGTCGACGGCGCGATCGCATCGCTGCAGAGGCTCGGTTCGGGAGCGCGAATCATCGCCGGCGGCCACAGCCTGCTCCCGATGATGAAGCTGCGTCTCGCCAATCCCGAGTATCTGATCGACATCAACGACCTCACCGAGCTCTCGTACATCCGTGAGGAAGGCGGCGAGATCCGAATCGGGGCCCTGACGCGCCACGTGGACCTGCTGAAGTCCGAGCTGCTCGCCGAGCACCTTCCGGTGTTTCGTGACGCGGAGAACGTGATCGCCGACCCGGTCGTGCGCAACCGCGGCACGATCGGCGGCTCGTTGTGCCAGGCGGACGCGGCCGAGGACCTCTCGGCCGTCTGCACGGCGGTCAAGGCGAAGGCCGTGATCCGCGGTGTCGGCGGTGAGCGGGTGGTCGGGATGGAGGACTTCCACGTCGGGCCCTACATGACCGCCGTGGGCGACGGCGAGCTGCTGACCGAGGTTCGGATTCCGCTCCGCGCGGGCGGCGGCAGCGCACACGAGAAGGTCGAGCGCCGCGCCGGGGACTGGGCGATCGCCGCCGCGTCGGCGGCCGTCTGGATCGACGGCGGCACGATCGTCGACGTCGGCGTGGCACTCAGCGCGGTGGGGCTGACGACGGTCCATCTCTCGCGGGCGGAGGAGCTGCTGCGAGGCAGGGGCCCGTCCGAGGGCCTGTTCGAACAGGCGGGTGAGATCGCCTCCGAGGACTGCTCACCGACCGCGGACGGCCGGGGACCGGTCGACTACAAGCGCCATCTCGCCGGCGTCCTCACCGCACGCGCCCTGCGCCGCGCGACGGCCCGCGCCCTGCACCAGGAGGTCTGACGATGAAGGTCTCGATCACGATCAACGGCGAGCAGGTCTCCCGGGAGATCGAGCCGCGCCAGCTGCTCGTCCACTTCATCCGCGAGACGCCGGGCCTGACCGGCACCCACTGGGGCTGCGACACCTCCAACTGCGGCGCCTGCGTGGTCCAGATGGACGGCGAGCCGGTGAAGTCGTGCACGATCCTGGCGGCGATGTGCGAGGGGCATGAGATCCGGACGGTCGAGTCGCTGGAGGTCGACGGACGGCTGGACCCGATCCAGATGGGCTTCCACGAGACCCACGCGCTCCAGTGCGGGTTCTGCACGCCGGGAATGCTGATGACGGCCCGCGCCCTCCTCGACGAGAACCCGAACCCCACCGAGCAGGAGATTCGCACCGCGATCTCGGGCGGCATCTGTCGCTGCACGGGCTACAAGAACATCGTCAGCGCCGTCCGCTGGGCTGCCGAGCACGAAGCAACCACGAAACAGGGGGTCTGAGCATGGCGACCGTCGAGAACCTCCCCAGCGCCACGACCGAGCGGCCGATCGGCTTCGGCCGGCTGAAGCGCAAGGAGGACGCGCGCTTCATCCGCGGCCAGGGCACCTACCTGGACGACATCGAGCTGCCGGGGATGGTGCACGGCGCGATCCTGCGCAGCCCGTACGCGCACGCGCGCATCGTCTCGATCGACACCTCGAAGGCGCTCGCGCACCCCAACGTCGCTGCGGTCATCACCGCCAAGGACCTGGAGACGCTCGGGCTCGCGTGGATGCCGAC
>DASTWB010000115.1:0-3291 GCA_035758725.1 Gaiellaceae bacterium | reverse complement strand
ACGCTCGTCGTGGACGGAGGCCAATCGGCTTGGTAGCGCCTCCCTGGGCGGAGGAGCTCGCCGCCAAGCTGGGGCAGCCCGTGCTCTCGCTCCGGCTGCTCCCGGGCGGCGCGTCGAAGGAGGCCTGGGCGGTCGAGACGGCGAGCGGCCCGCTGCTCGTTCGCCGCGCCGGCGGCGGCGTCATCCACGAGGGCACGCTGTCGCTCGAGCACGAGTTCGAGGTGCTCGAGGCGGCGCTGGAGGCGGGGGTGAAGGTGCCGCGGCCTGCCGCGTACCTGGGCGTGGTCGGAGGCCGCGAGGCGTTCGCGATGGAGCTCGTCGAGGGCGAGACGATCGGCCGGCGCATCGTCCGCGACCCGCCGTCCGGGCTCGAGACGCAGCTCGCAGAGGAGTTGGTCAAGATCCACGCGATCCCCTCGGAGCGGCTGCCGTTCCTCACCGGCGGGGACGTCCTCGACCGGTTCCAGCACGAGCTCGATGCCGTCGGCGAGCCGCATCCGGCGATCGAGTACGGCCTCTGGTGGCTGCGAGAGCACCGTCCTGAGCCGCTCGACGACGTCGTCAGCCACGGCGACTTCCGGATCGGGAACGTCGTCGTCTCCGACCGCGGCCTCGAGTACCTGCTCGACTGGGAGTTCGCGCACCTCGCCGACCCGCGCGAGGACGTGGCCTGGCCGCTCGTCCGCGCCTGGCGGTTCGGCGCCGACGACCGGCGGCTCGGCGGTGTCGGCGAGGTCGCGCCGTACCTGCGGCGGTACGCCGAGCTCACCGGCGTGGAGATCGGCGAGGCGGAGCTCCTCTGGTGGGAGGTGCTCGGCAACGTCAAGTGGGCCGTCGGCTGCCTGACGCAGTGCCGGCGGCATCTCACGGGGCTCGACCGGAGCGTCGAGTACGCCGTGCTCGGCCGCATGGCCGCGGAGATGGAATACGAGCTCCTCGACCTGATCGAGCATGCCTGACCGCCCGAACGCCCTCGAGCTCATCGAGGCGGTGACGGAGTTCCTCGCCGAGGAGGTCCTCCCGGCTGCCGAGGACCATCGGCTGAAGTTCCGCACGCTCGTCGCCCTGAACGCGCTCGGGATCGCGGCGCGCGAGCTCGGAGCAAGTAACAACTTGTTACTTGCTCACGACGAGGCGGCCGCGCTCGCCCGGCGCATTCGCGCCGGCGACCCGCCCGACGACGCTCTGCGGCTGCTCAAGGACCACGTGGCGGCGAAGCTGCGGATCTCGAACCCGGCGTATCTCGAGAGGTACACGTGACGCGGCGGCGGATCTACGTGATGCGCCACGCGCACGTTGCGTATTTCGAGCACGGTCGGCCGCTGCCGCCCGAGACGGTCCCGCTCACGGAGCGGGGGCGGGAGCAGGCGCGGGCCGCGGCCGGGCTGCTGGAGGGGCTCGTCTTCGACCGCGTGATCACGAGCGGCCTTCCGCGAACCGTCGAGACGGCGCGCATCGTCGCGCCCGGGATCGAGCCGGAAGGGTGGCCGGAGCTCCGGGAGATCGAGCCGGGACGCCTCAGCGAGATTCCCGAGGACGAGCTCGAGCGCGCGTTCGTCGACGCCTGGCGCGATGTCGTTCCGGAGGAGGCACGGTTCCTCGGCGGCGAGAGTGTCGCCGCGCTCCTCGACCGGGTCCTCCCGGCCGTCGACCGACTCCTTTCCGACGCGGACTGGGACGTCGTGCTCGCCGTCCTCCACGGCGGCGTCAACCGCGCGATCCTCTCCTACGCGCTCACGCGGGGCCGCGCGTTTCTCGGCAACCTCGAGCAGTCGCCGGGCTGCATCAACGTGCTCGACGTCGGCGACGACTGGGTCGTACGCGCGATCAACGTCACGCCCACGGATCCCGCGCACCGCGGGCCGAGGCTGCGGACGATGGAGGAGCTGTGGGCCGAGTTCAGGCGGCCTTGAGCTCGCGCAGGCTCTCCAGCCGCTCCCGGATCGCCCGCCGGGCGTGGGCGAAGACCGCGGGGTCGCGGAAGAGCTGAAACTGCGCGTTCGAGGCCTGTGCGAGCGCGTCAAGCTCGAAGGCGATCTCGCGGGCGGGGCGCTCGCGCCTCAGCTCACCCGCCTCCTGCGCCTGCTCCACGGCGTGCTCGAGGTACGAGAGCCACGAGCGGATCATCTCTCCGATCCGTTCGCGGACAGGGCCCGGCTTGTTGTTGAACTCGAACGACGTCGCCGCGAAGAAGCATCCGCCGGGAAAGACCTGCCGCTCGCTGTACCCGACCATGTGATCGCACAGCGCCCACACGCGGGCAAGCCCACGCGGCGCGGCCCGCGCCGGCGCGATCACCTCGGAGACGAAGAGCTGTGCCGCGTGGTCGACGGTCGCGAGCTGAAGCTCCTGCTTCGACCCGAAGTGCGCGAAGAGCCCGCTCTTGCTCATGTCCATCGCGTCCGCGAGGCGCCCGATCGAGAGCGGCTCGAGGCCCTCCTGCGTCGCGAGCTCCGCGGCGCGCGTCAGGATCGCCTCAAGAGTTCGCTCGCCTTTCGTCTTCCGCACGGTCGTCTCTGTTTCCATCGGGCTCTGCAGCGGATTCTAGCGCAATCGCTTGACAGAATAGTACGATCGTTCTATTCTTTCGCTCCATGAGGATCGACCACATCACCGTCCACGTCGGCAACTACGAGGCCGGCAAGCGCTTCTACGAGGAGACGCTCGCGCCCCTCGGGCTCGTCCCGCTCCTCGACTGGCCCGACGCCCGGCGGGTCTACTTCGGGAAACCGGGGGAGCCCAGCTCGCTCTGGCTGATCGAGTCCGATCTGGCGGGGCGCCTCGAGATCGCGCTCCCCGCCGACGACCCCGGCGCGGTCCACGCGTTCTACGGCACCGCGATCGCGGCCGGAGCGCGGTCCGAATGGGAGCCCGGCGTCCGCCCCGAGTATCACCGGGAC
This sequence comes from Gaiellaceae bacterium, assembly GCA_035758725.1. Taxonomy (GTDB): domain Bacteria; phylum Actinomycetota; class Thermoleophilia; order Gaiellales; family Gaiellaceae; genus JACDAN01. Next base: position 391 of record DASTWB010000115.1, on the reverse strand, counting down.
TACTACGCCGCCCGGGTGCTCGACTTCGACGGGAACTCGATCGAAGTCGTGTACCGCGGCGCTGCAGCCGGGGCCGTCGCCACCGAAGCCGCGTAGGGTCCACCGCCGTGGAGGATCTGGCGCAGATCGCGCCGCTCGCCGGCACGCTCGGCATCGAGGTCACGCACGCCGCCGCCGACGAGGTCCGCGGCGGCATGGACTGGGCGCCCGAGAAGTGCACCGCCGGCGGTGTCCTCCACGGCGGCGCGCTGATGGCGTTTGCAGACACGCTCGGAGGCGTTTGCGCGTTCCTCAACCTCCCCGACGGCGCGACGGGGACGGCGACGGTCGAGTCGAAGACGAACTTCTTCCGCGCCGTCCGCGCCGGCCGCGTCGCGGCCACGACCCGGCC
>DASTWB010000011.1:0-2833 GCA_035758725.1 Gaiellaceae bacterium | reverse complement strand
GACCAGGGCCTCGAGCACGAGTCGGGCCTCGCGGCCCTGGGCGGCCTCGACGACCCGCTCGGCTTCGCGGTCTACACGTACAGGATCGCGGGGGTCGCGGCGCACATGGCCATGGCGCTCGGCGGCCTCGACGCGGTCGCCTTCTCCGGCGGGGTGGGGGAGAACCGGTCCGATGTCCGGGAGTCGGTCGCGTCCCGCCTGCAGTTCGTCGGCGACTTCCGGGTCGAGGTCGTGCGCTCCCGCGAGGAGCTCGTCATCGCCGAGGCGGTCCGGACGCTGCTGGCCTAGACCTGCCCGGCCCAGGTGTACGCCTGGTCCGCGTAGCGGATCTGGCCCTCGATCAGGGGCCGCCAGGCATCGGCTGCGTCCCAGATCGTCTCGTCCGCGGCCAGCCGCTCGACGAACGCCGACGGAACGCCCTCGAAGATGAACACCACCTCGTCGTCGGTGACGTAGACCTCGTGGCTCTGCAGCCCGAGGTCGGCCGGATCGAAGGGCGGTCCCTGCTTCAGCAGGGCTTCCGCCTTCTCCTTCGAGCCCGGCCGAAGCGAGACGACGAGCGCGGCGCGCTCGACGCGCTCGGGGCGCGAGGCCAGGCCGGCGAGGCGCTCCGCCACCTCGCCGATGATCCCCGGCTGCGCGACGCTCGCGATCTTGATGTCGCTGTCGTCCGTCAGCTCGAGGATCAGTGTCGGCCTGCCCTGGAGGCGGTCGCCGCTCGCGTGCGCGAGCCAGTAGCGCTCGACGTCCGAGTAGTGGACGCTCCGCTTCAGCGAGCCGGCGCCGTTCCGGCCCTCGAGCCGGAGCGCGTCGGGGCCGAGCTCGAGCCGGCCGGAGTGCCGAGCTCCGTCGGGCTCCTGCCACGTGACCGCGTACGTGACTCGCATGCCGTGATGATCGATCGAGGCAGAGGGGGTCGCGTCCGTACTTTTCCGCGCACCCGTTGGGGCTCTTCCGACGACCGCCGTCCGGGGTCCGTACTTTCCCGAGCGGGCCATCGGTGCGCCCGCCGATGCCCTCGAAGGAACACGGGACCACGATTGGAGGCGACAACAAGGAGGCTTCCGATGACGATCTCGAAGGACTTCCGGTTCCCGGTCTCCGTCGTCTTCGAGGGCGATCGCCTCGCCACCGTGGCCGCGGCGGATTTCGACCCGATCACCGTCGCCGTCCCGCCCGAGTTCAAGGGCCCCGGCGGTCGCTGGAGCCCCGAGCACCTGCTCGTCGCCGGCGCCGCGTCCTGCTATGCCGTGACGTTCGCCGCGATCGCAGAGCGGCGAGGGATCCCGCTCCACTCGCTCAGCGTGACCGGAACCGGGCACGTCGGGCACCGCGACGACGGCCGCACCGGCTTCATCGCGATCGAGCTGACGCCGAGGATCCTGACCGACGAGGACTTCGTGGACGCGGCCGAGCGCACCGCCCGAGCCGCGCACACGGCGTGTCTCGTCTCGAGCGCGCTCTCCGTCCCGGTGGAGGTCACGCCCGTGGTCCGTGCGTCGGAGTTCGCGCTCGCCTAGGTAGGCAACGCCAAACCCCGTACCCAGAATCCGCGAAAAGCCGCAGAGAAGCGGCGGCTCGATCCCGATGGTGCTCCAGGTGCTCTCCCTCAGGCTCCGTCCATGGCAGCACACGAGAAAGGAGTCGCCGTGAAGGGCAAGATCTTCGAATACGGAGGGATTGCAGCAAGCATCATCCTCATCGCCTTCGGGGCCGGGTCGATCGGCCTAGGCGCGTGGGGCTTCAACGAGGTGCGGGACAACCTCGCAAAGGAGAACATCGTCGGCACGCCCGACTCGTCGATCCCGGGTCAGAAGGTCGACACCGGGTCCGAGGCCCGCGCGTTCGCGACCACGATGCGCAAGCACACGCTCGAGGCCACGGGCGGCAAGACCTACGCGGAGATGGGGCGCTACCTCGATCCGCAGGGCAAGGAGACCAACGACGAGGCCGCGGCGGCGAAGGATCCGAAGACGGGCCAGCCGGTCGCCAACGGCGCCCGGAACCTCTGGGTCACCGAGACGGCGCTCACGACGGCGCTGAACATGGCGTTCCTCGGTGAGCGCATCGCGGTCTTCGGGATCGTGATGGGCGTCGCGCTCCTGCTGACCGGCATCGGGTTCCTGGTGCTGACGCTCGGCGGCGCGATCCAGCACGCCCCTTCGGTTCGCGACACGGTTCGGCGGGCCGAGCCCGCCACCGGCTGAGCGGCGACTCCGCTCGCGAGGGAGGGCGGCCCCCCGGGCCGCCCTCTTTCGTCTGCGGGAAACCCGCAGCGGCCGTGCGGGCGCCTCCGGACGTCCGGCTCAGCCTCGCTGCCTATCTCTACCGAAGAGCACACGAGAGGAGACCTTTCCAATGTCGACCCACACTGCCCCGCGCCCGTACCGAAAATCCGAGCCGGACTCAGGCGCCTTCGCGAAGATGGCTGCCGTCCTGCTCGGGCTCCTGGTCGGAGTCGTGGGGTTCTTCGCCCTGCTCATGTGGCTGGACGCGCGAGACGACGACGGGGCCGCCGCTGCGCCTGCAGCCGCCCAGCCGGCGGTGCACGACCACAACACCGCGCTGCCGCTGGACAGCTTCGCCGGCGTCGTCCCGTCCAACGCCAAGGAGCTCGCCGCGGCACACAAGCCCTACGACGCGGCGATGCCGCCGATCCCGGCCACCGACGTCGTCAAGGTGCACATGACGCTCAAGGACATGGCGGTGCAGATCGCGCCCGGCGTCCGCTACAACACCTGGGCCTTCGACGGCCACGGTGCTCCGGGGCCCGTCGTCCACGTCCGCCACGGCCAGACCGTCGAGATGACGCTGACGAACGGCGGCAAGATCC